>JAYWHS010000451.1:0-3932 GCA_043777635.1 Kofleriaceae bacterium
CGCCGGCGGCGCAGCGTCCGCAGAATCCGAGTTTGTTTGGGTTTTGGCGCGCGAAGCAGTCATGGCTAGACTCTAGTTTTTTTTACCCGGCCCGCCAAGCGTTGACCGATCTTTGCCACCGCTGAAGCCGCGATTTTTTGCCACATGCGCGATGCGCCGACAACCACCGCACATGGTAGCGTGCCGTCGGTGACAACTTGGCAAAGCATAATCGGCCAGAATCAGGCGCGCGACACGTTCGCACGCACGGTTGCAGCGGATCGCATGCCCCATGCCTATATTCTTTCGGGTGGATCGGCGCACATCCGCCACGACGTAATTTTGGCGATAGCTTCGGCCATCAATTGTGCCGAGGGCCCAACCGCGAATGGTTGTGGCCAATGTGAAAGCTGCAACAAATTTGCCCGCGGCACCCACCCAGATTTCGTGGTGCTGCAGCCAACCGGCGCTAGCGGTCAAGTCGCTATCGAAACCGTGCGCGATATGATCATTCGCTTGGCCTTGCTGCCAAACGAAGCGAATGTTCGGGTGATCGTGGTGCATGAAGCCACCGCGCTGGCGGGCCCAGCGGCCAACGCCTTGCTCAAGACCCTCGAAGAACCACCGGCGCGCACGTTGTTCATTCTTGCAACCGCAGCGCCCGATCAACTGTTGCCAACGATCAAAAGTCGCTGCCAGCGGCTGCGCTTGATTGGCCACGAAGATGAGCCAAGCAACGATGACACTGTTCGCATTGCAATATTGGCCGAACGGGTGCTGGCATTTTGCGACGATGCGACGACCAGTCCAAGCGAGTCTGCGAGTGATTTAGCCGCCGCGATCGCCGAAAAGGTCGGCGACACCAAGCACCCTCATTTACTGATTATCGAAGCGGCGGCCGAACGACTGGCCGACCGTGCGCGATTGGCTGCGCGGCAACACGATCCGCGTGCAGCACGCCGTGATGCGCGCCGTGCCACCGCTGCACTGCAATGGCATTTTTCGATGCGTGTTCATAATGCGCATCCGTTATTGGCTACCGAGACCCTGCTCGGAGAACTGCGAGATCCGCTGTGACGACTCCCAACGATCAAGAAACTACCAATTTGCCGATGAACGCGATTGATGACGGCTGGGGTGATGCCAGCGATGGCTCAGACGCAAGCGCCAGCCAAGGATCTAGCGGCGCATCGGGTGCCGGGCCTGAGCTCGCAACCGCCGGTGAAGGCAGCGAAGCCACCGGGGACAGCACCGCTGAAGGTGCCCGCCGCCGAAAACGCCGTCGCCGTCGAGGTGGTGGTAGTGATGCCGAACGCGAACCGGCCACTGGTGGCACCGCGACCAGCGATGGCGACATTGCCGAATCGGCGGATGGCCTCGGAGCCGCAGCAAGTCCGAGTCGCGCTGGGTCGGCCGCGCCGAAAAGCGCAACGCCAGGCGCGCAAGCACCGCGCGAAGGGCGCAACCGCGACAGTCGCAATCGTGAACCGCGTGAACCGCGCGGTGGCGAACGGGTCGCGGCACCTCGCGCAGGCGCTGGCCAGAGTCAGCCGTTGGCAGCGGGTCAACCACGAGCTGATGGCCGTGGTCGGCGTGAGCAAGCCCGCGTTCCGCGCGGTAATGAATCGCGCGGTAATGAATCGCGCAGCGTAGAAACACGCAGCAATGAAGCGCGCAGCGTAGAAGCGCGCAGCGTAGGGCGCCGCAGTGAACCAACCGAAGCCCAAGCGCGATCCTTTGCCGCTGCAGCCGAGCTTCGCACTGCGCCAGTGGCCGTGCCGCAACGCCGTGACGAAGCTGACGACAATGATCCACAAGACAGCACGGCGGTCGATGGCCCGTGGGGGGTCGATGATGACTCACCGGTAAAGCCCGTTGTCTGGTCACCGCAATTTGCCAGCGACGATACCAGCGATTCGCCAAGCACCGCAGCGTTGGCACCACGCCAGGCTGACTTGTCGGGTGCGATTGCCAATGTTACCGCGGTGCGATTTTCACCCAATGGTCGGATCACCTGGTTTGACGCCGGTACATTGGAACTAGCCGTTGGCGAACACATCATTGTCGATAGTGAACGCGGTCCGCGTAGCGCGATCGTGGCGGTGGCACCGCAGCGGCGCGTGGTGCGCGATCGCAATATTCGACGGGTGATGGGCGTGGCCACCGATGCCGACCGCAATCGCGATGCCGCCAATGCGGAGGCCGCAGTTGGGGCGTTGCGCATTGCCAAAGATCGAGCTGCTGCACTCAAGTTGCCGCTCAAAGTATTCCGCGCCGAATACGCCGGTGCCGCCGACCGAGGCGGCAAACTGTTTGTGTATTTCACGACCGATGAGCGGGTCGACGTCCGCGAATTCTTGCGCCAAATCAGCGCAGCGACCAACGCGCGCGTTGAGTTACGGCAACTCGGTGTTCGCGACGAAGCCAAAGCGGTCGGCGGCATTGGCTCATGCGGGCTAACGCTGTGCTGTTCAACGTGGTTACCCGATTTTGTGCCGGTCTCGATCAAGATGGCCAAAGATCAGGGCTTGGTGCTCAATCCGTCAAAAGTGTCAGGCCAATGTGGTCGGCTCAAGTGTTGTTTGGTTTATGAACAAGCTGGCTACGCCGAAATGCGCAAGGGTTTACCCAAACTCGGCAAACGGGTCATTTCCCCGCGTGGCGAAGGGCGCGTGGTTGAAGTTGATGTGTTGCGCCAACGCATTCGGGTTTCGTACGGTCCAGGCGAAAGTGAAATGTTGCCGGCCGCCGACATCAAGCCACTATTTCCGTCGGGCAATCAATCCAAACGCGGTGCCGACAGCGACGCCGATGGAGACACTGATGACGACACCGACGGCGAATCCGATGTGCGTACCAACGACGCTGGCCCAGCCAATGAGATGCCCACGACGTAAGCACCGCCTAGGAGCCTGGTGTTAAACGGTTGCGGAGCCCATCTGCTACGTTGTCGTTTGCGCTTCCGGTCTCACATACATGAGTATGCTCCGGCCCGGTTCGCACTCCGCCTTGCATCCGGGCTTCCTCACTCGTTTAACACCAGACTCCTAGCCACACCGCGCAGGCCAGGTTTTAGCTCGACAACGGCACCGTCACCTAACAAGAGAACTGTATGAGCACGTTTTACATCACCACCCCGATCTACTACGTCAACGACGTTCCCCATCTGGGCCACGCCTACACCACGATCATCGCCGATGCGTTGGCGCGGTTTCATCGCTCGGCCCATCACGCGGCCGGCGATCACACCCGCATGCTTACCGGCACCGATGAGCACGGCCAAAAAATCGAAGAAGCCGCCATCAAGCGCGGGGTCACGCCGCAACAACTTACCGACGATGTGTCGCCACGATTTTCGCAAGCGTGGCAGCAGCTCAACATCTCCAACGATGATTTCATTCGCACTACGGAGTCGCGCCACAAAGCCGTGGTTGCCGAGCTGTGGCGACGGATCGATGCCGCTGGCGATATGTACCTTGCGTCGTATGACGGTTGGTACTGCGTCGGATGTGAAGCGTTTTACACCGAAAGCCAACTGGTCAAACTGCCCAACGAAGGCGACAGCTGGTGCTGCCCTGATCACAAGCGCCCGGTGGCCTGGGTAGCCAAAGAGCGCTCGTGGTTTTTCCGCATGGCCAAGTACCAAGACCAATTGCTTGCCCACATTGAAGCCAACCCGGAATTTATTCGCCCGGTCGGATACCGCAATGAAATTGTAAGTTTCCTCAAAAGCGGACTGCGCGATTTATCAGTATCACGCACCAGTTTCGCGTGGGGCATCACGCCACCAACGCCCGATCCTGAAGGGCCGCCGCACGTAATCTACGTGTGGCTCGATGCGCTAACCAACTATCTATCGGCGCTATGTGAGATCAACCCTGACGGTAGCGCCAACTTGAATAGCGCGATGGTGCAAACCTATTGGCCGCACGCCGTGCATTTGATCGGCAAAG
>JAYWHS010000452.1:0-14149 GCA_043777635.1 Kofleriaceae bacterium
GCAGGCTTTGCCGCCTGCACGGACTTCACAGACTTTACAGATTTCACGGGCTTCACGGTTGCAGCATATCACTGCAACGCTTTGCCACCGATTGCGAACGTTGGCGGCGGCGACGCGATACCGCGAATGCCGCGAGGCCGATGACGAACCAACCGGCACCGTGGCCACCGGCCGCACACGCGTAGTAGGTACCGCGTACCGATTCCGGCTCTGAGGTATCAAAGCCTTCACCCGTCAGAGGAATTCGCAGTTGTTGGCCGCCATCATACGAAATCACAAACTCAGCGGTGCGCGAACCTTTGGCTGCCGCGCGCATCACCAAGTTCCAAGTGATCGACGATGTCGGTGTGACCGTTAACGACGTTGGCGCTTGGGCCACCAGGAAATCCGCCGCGTCCACGCCTTCGATCGCAACACCTTCGACGGTGATTGGCCCAGCGGTACAGTTACCCAGTGACACTGGCCGTGGCAACGAAACTTCGGCGATGCGGGTCGCGCCCAAATCAAGTTCGGCCGGCGAAGCGCCAATGCCGCCATCGAGCCCGGTCGCAGTCAACACGATATCCTTGCTCGGTTCATTCGGAATATCGGTTTGCAAGCGCAACACGCCGGAGATGTCGCCGGCCGCCGTCGGCGCAACCGACGCTGCAAAGGTGACGGCGCTTTGTCCGCCACCTCTAATCACACGAGGCACGTCAGCAATTTCCACGGAAAATGGAGCTTCGGTGGTGGCACCTTGAAAAACAAAATCGGCAGCGCCAATTCCGAGTGCTGCAAAATTAATGGTCTTGGTTTGACCGACACAGATTGGCCCAAAGTTGCCGTCCGGCGTAAGCGACAATACCGCAGGCTTCGCGACTGCCGTGAGCAGCACCGATCGAGCTTGGCCCATATCGTCGACGATTTTCAGCTCACCTTCGGCCGCACCCGATTGCATGCCACTAAATTTCACCACCGCTGCAACCGCCGAGTTAGCCGCAATGACCGTTCCTGCCGTTGGACCACTTTCCAACGTGAACTCAGTACCGATCACTGCAAGTTGTTGCACTGTGATCGGGAAGTTTGACAAATTGCGAACATCGACAGTGACCGATTGCGACTCGCCAGTGCGCGAGGCAAACACTGCGGGACTCGGCGTGACATCGATTTGGGAATTGACGCCTTTGCAACGCAGCGGCACCGAGATGGTACCGTTGGCCGGGTCATCCGATACCACTGTTAGCGTACCGGTTTGATCGCCATCGATCGCCGTGCAATCGATCGGCACATTGACCGCCTGCCCGACCGCCAGCGCGTACGACGACGATCCGCCAGCACCAATGCTAAATGGCGGGCCCGAAACACTCACCAACATAACATCGAGGCCCGCGCCGCCCGCGTTGCTGATCGTGACGTTGCGTGTACCAACTGTATTGTTGCGCAGTTCACCAAGGTCGAGACTAGGCGGTGTTACCGAAATAAGCTTTGGTGGCGCGGTGCCGGTACCGGTAAGCGAAAATTGCCGTAGGCCATTCAACGCCATTTGCACATTCACGACACAGTTTTGCACGCCAACGATCGAAGGGGTGAACGTTGCGGTAAATCGATAGTCCTGCGACTCATACTCGACGCACGGCAACAAGCGCGGAGTGCCTCCGCCATCGTCAATGCAGGTTCGATACACCGGTTGCCCGGACGTAAACGTCGAAAGGTCTAAGGTAAAATCCGGACACGATTCGATGATCGACGTAATCGTGTCGTTCGACAACGCCGAGGCATACACCTGCAACGTCAGCGGCGCGCTCGACGCCGGCATTTGCACACTATTGAAGTTGGCGGCCGCTGGCGACAACAAAATAGCAAACTGATCGGTGCTTGAATACGTCGGCTCAGGATCAGCGCAACCAAAAACGGCCGACACCGCAGCAACCATCGCACCAACACTCAACGTAGCGCCAAAGCGCCGCGACCTCATTAGGTTTGACATCGCCGATAGGATCCGGCGGTTCGCGCAGCATGTCAACCGTTTGGTTACAGCCCCGCTGGCCGGTGCGAGGCCAGGAACTGGCGCGACGGGTATCCCACATCTAACCTTATGTAAGCAGGATTGTCAGACCGCCCGCTGCTGCGCCAAACATCGCAGCCCAAACGTCCAGGCACGCGCGTACCTCAGGTGCCCGTTAGACTTGAAAGATCGCGGCACCCCAGGTGAAGCCAGCGCCAAAGACCGACGACAAAACCCGGTCGCCTTTTTTGATTTTGCCTTGTTTGCGCCAGTAGTCGATAGTCAGCGGTACGGTGGCGGCGGTGGTGTTGCCGTACCACTCGATGGTGTTCAACACTTTTTCAGTGGGAATCTTGGCGACATCGGCGACTTTTTCGTTGATGCGCAGATTGGCTTGATGCGGCACAAACCAATCGATTTGGTCCCAGGTCATGCCGGTGTCGGCGAGGGCTTTTTGCGTTGACATCACCATGCCACGCACGGCGTTGAGAAAGACTCGTTTGCCATCCATCTGTGGATAGATCAGCGAGTTTTGCTCACGGTCGCTGGTATCGAGGGTCATGTACGGCGCGTTTTTGATTTCAAAAATTTTATGATGCAGATCGTATGCGCCAGCACCGTCGGCGTACACCGCTGTGTACATCAGACCAGCTTTGACATCGTCGGTTTCTTGCGGGCCGAATACCATCGCGCCAGCGCCGTCGCCGAACAACACCATGACATCGCGACCACGCGTCGAATAATCCATGGCGTGGCTGTGCACTTCGGCACCAACGAACAACACCCGTTTGTAGATGCCCGAGCGAATGAACGCATCGGCCATTTGCATGCCGTAAATGAACGCCGAGCATTGTTGGCGAATGTCGAAACAAGGGCAGTTGGTGCCGTTAATGCCGAGCTTCTTTTGCAAGAACACGCCATTGCCAGGAAAGTGAATATCCGGCGACAGCGTACCAAAAATAATACAGTCGATTTCGTTGGCGTTGATGCCAGCGTCGGCAATCGCAGCTTGCGCAGCGAGCACACCGAGATCGCTGGAACCTACCGTGCCATCATTGGGCACGTAGCGCCGCGACCGAATGCCGCTGCGTTGAAAGATCCATTCGTCATTGGTGTCGGTAACCGGCTCGGCTTGACGCTCGTGGCGATGGTTGAGGTAACGCAAGTCATCATTGGTGACGATGCGCTCTGGAACATACGAGCCGATACCTAAAACCTTGCTGCGGATCATGGTGCCTCAACAAAAAATGGTGCAAAAACTGCGGGGCCAAACGACCCACACAACGAATGTCGCCGTGATAGACCATGCCTGCTGCAATGCCAAGCCATAGCGCTCCCTCCCCGTCGGAAAACGATCTTGTTGATTATGACAAAGTCATGACCGTCAACACTTCATGGATTGCACGCATGCGCCTGGCGTTGGCGTGTACCGTCGCTGTGGTGGTTTTGGCCCTGGCACCGAACCGTGTTCATGCCCAGCCTACGACGCAGCGCGCCAATAATTACGACCGATATTGTCTGCCGTGTCATGGCGTCGCAGGGGATGGCCTTGGCCCAGCCGCAGCGTGGGTTTGGCCGCGACCGCGCGATTTCACCAAGGCTAGCTACAAATGGCGAGCCAGTGCCAATCCGCTGCCATCCGATGATGACCTCGCGCTGACGATTCGGTTCGGCGCCAAAGGCACGTCGATGCATGGTTTTGCTGATGCGCTGTCCGACGCCGACATCGCTGCGATCATCGCGCAACTTAAACGATTCGCGCCGACCGCTGCATGGTCGAGTGCGAACGCCGCACCCTTGGCGTTAGGTACCGCGCCAGCAAAACCTGGGCCTTCAAATGGAGCGAATGAGCGCACGCTCGGAGCGGGGCCCGCCCAACTGTGGATCGATAAAGGCTGTGCGAGTTGCCATGGCGATGACGGCCGCGGTGCAGCAACCGCCGGTGCCACCAATTCACTCAAGCCGTATGATCTGACCACCACCCTGCTGCGTCGGCCACGCCGGGGTGACACCCGCAACGATCGCTTGCAGGCAGTTGCCCTCACGATTGCAACCGGCCTCAACGGCACGGCGATGCCAGCGTTCGGCTCAGCGTTATCGAATGACGAATTATGGGCGTTAGCAGATTTTGTGGTGACGCTCAATCGCAACGCCGACCGCAACCAAGCGGCGGCGGCCAGCGTGCCGCGCCAAGCACAACACGCTCAGGACACGGCAGCCAAACAAGCCCAGCGTGCGGGTGATTGGCCGGGCGCTGCGAATGATCCCGATGGCCAACTCTTTGGCGGCAACATTTCGGTGCAAGGCCCGCCACCGTCGGCACTGGTTCCCGCCGCAGCGTCGCTAGTACCCGAGCAATGCGCGCGTTGTCACGCTGCACAATTTCGACAATGGTCCGGCTCGATTCACGCCCGCGCTGGTTCGCCAGGGTTATTTGCGCAAATCGAACCGGTGGCGCATGCAAGCAAAGATTTTGTGGAGTCATGCACGCGCTGTCACACTCCGCTAGCCGAACAGCGCCGACAGGTTGATGGCAAAAACAACCCAACCTTCGACGGTGAACTGCAACAACAAGGCATCGCGTGTGCAGGTTGTCATGTGCGTCAGTGGCGGCGCTTTGGGCCGATGGCCGTCGCCCCATCGTTGTTGCCTATGACCAACTACCCGCTAACCACGTTGCCGATTTATGAACGCAGCGATTTTTGTCTGCCTTGTCATCAGTTGCCGCCAGCGCTGTCGGTGGCAAACCGCCCGCTGCTCAATACCTACAAAGAATGGCTCGAAGGCCCATACATGGCGCGCGGCGTGCAGTGTCAGCACTGCCATATGCCGAATCGTGAACATACTTTTTTAGGTGTACATGATGCCGCCACCTTTCGCCAAGCTATGCGTCTCGATGCGACCGCCCAACGACAAACCGATGGCAGCGTCGATATTCGGGTCGAGGTGCACAACATCGGCGCTGGCCACTATTTGCCAACGACCCCAACTCCAGCGGCGTGGATTGACATCGAGCTGCGCGATCGCAACGGCAAACAAATTGTAGGCACCCACAAACGCGTGCGCATCGGTCGTCACATTGAATTCGGTAGTAGCGGCTGGCGCGACATCGAAGACACGCGAATTCCGCCAGGTGGTAAGCACACCGTAGCAACCGGTTGGCGCGACGGGATGACCGCGCAAGCCGCGACAATGCACATTCAAATAGAAGTTCACCCCGACGATTATTACGAAGGTTTGTATCAGACTGAATTACGCAAATCGCTACCGGCCGCGCAACGCGCCATGTACCAACTCGCGTTGCAGCGAGCACAAGCGTCGTACTATGTCGCCCTGCAACGCAACGTTGATGTCGGCGTGACTTTGCTACACTAACCGTATGAACGCGACGTGTCATCAATGCGGTCGCAGCCACGATGCTCAATCGATGGGCTATCGCGCGTTTGTTTGTAGCTGCGGCGCCAACCTTGAAACTAAAAAAATCGCGCGCGTCACCACCGCCATGCCGTGCCCGCAGTGCCAAGCGTTGGTGAACCCTGGCGTCGCTAAATGTGTGCACTGCAACGGTGCGCTGCTGACCAAGCCCTGCCACGATTGTGATCAACTGGTCTACGTGGGTCACGCTTCGTGCCCGCACTGCCACGCCGAGTTTGCCAGCGCATCAAGCGTCACGACCAAAGCCTCACGGAGCCGGTCGTGCCCACGCTGCCAAGGCCTGCTGACCACCGCCTACATCACTGGTGGCGCGCTTGATAATTGCGCAGCGTGCGGCGGATCGTACATCGAATTCAGCGTGCTCGAAGAATTGATCCGCGATGTGCAAAACAATGTGTTCGACCGCGCCGAACGACTTGCGTGTGCGGCACCGCAACACATCAATCCGCCAACCACCGCTACCACCGGCTACATTAAATGCCCGGATTGCCGCACCATCATGAATCGACGACAGTTTGCCCACGGTGCGGCCGTGGTAATCGATGGCTGCAAAGGGCACGGCACTTTTTTTGATGCCGGCGAATTGCGCAAAGTGGTCGACTTTATGAAAAATGGCGGGCTGGCCAAAGCCGCCGAGTTCGAGCGCCAACGGCAAGCTGTCATGCAACGCGATGCAGCGCGCGATCGTGCACAACCGCACTATACGTCACCAACGCGCATGGACAGCAGCGTCGACGACAGCACCGTGACCGGGGCCGAAGTTGTGGCAGGGCTGATCTTGTCGCTGTTTTGGTAGCCGACGAGCACTGATAACAATAAACTATCAGCGACATACGTCTATCACGTATTTGATATCACACGGAGCGGCCGTAGTGTGTGGGAGAGGATTCCACCATGTACAAATCGCCAAGCCAACTCAGTGAAAACGCGCGTCTCGAAATTGCCCAACAACTCAATGCTCGGTTAGCCGATGGGCTCGATTTACATTCACAAATCAAGCTCGCGCATTGGAATGTCCGCGGCCCCCAGTTCCCCGGATTGCATCCGTTGTTTGAACAATTTGCAATTCAACTCGCGGCCCATACCGATGCCATCGCCGAACGCGCGGTCACGCTGGGCAGCTTAGCTGTCGGCACCGCGCGTCAAGTTGCAGCCGGCTCCACCCTGCCCGAGTACGCCGTGGCCACCACCCGCGACGTTGATCACGTTACACTTTTGGCCGAACGCTTTGATGTGTTTTTAGCGGGCGTGCGCGCATCGCGGAGCGCAATTGAAGAACACCGCGACACGGATTCAGTCGATTTGTTGACCACCGTTATCTCGGACTTTGAAAAAAACGCCTGGTTTTTGCGCGCTACCTTAGCGTAAGCTGCACGAGCCGTCGGCAGGGTCTGCCGGTATCTGCTACTCTCGCTGACCAATGACCCGTGAGCGCAGCGACTTTATCCGCGATATTATCGACGCCGATCTCAAGGCTGGCGTGCATCAACGTGTCGGCACCCGATTCCCGCCCGAACCCAATGGCTACTTGCACATTGGCCATGCCAAATCGATTTGTTTAAACTTCGGGTTAGCAGCCGACTATGATGGCACTTGCAACCTGCGCTACGACGACACCAACCCGACAAAAGAAGACGTCGAGTACGTCGAGTCGATTGAGGCCGATGTGCGCTGGCTTGGCTTTACGCCTAGTGCCGTGCTGTTTTCGGCCGACTATTTCGGCCGCATGTACGGCTGGGCCGAAGAGTTGGTGAGCGCTAGCAAAGCGTATGTCTGTGATCTCAACGACGAAGAAATTCGAGTGTATCGCGGCTCGCTGTCCGAGCCCGGCAAGCCGAGCCCGTCGCGCGATCGCAGCGTTGCCGAAAACCTCGACTTGTTGCGCCGCATGAAGGCCGGTGAATTCCCTGACGGTGCACGCACCTTGCGCGCCAAGATCGACATGGCGTCGGCCAACATGAAAATGCGCGATCCATTGTTGTACCGGATCCGCCACGCCCATCACCATCGCAGCGGTGACGAATGGTGCATCTACCCGATGTACGACTACGCGCATCCGCTCGAAGACGCGATCGAAGGCATTACCCACTCGATCTGCACGCTTGAATTTGAAAACAACCGCGATCTGTACGATTGGGTAATGGCCAACACCAACGCGGCGCAAGCGTCGGGGCACCCTCGTGCACCTAAACAGTATGAATTCGCGCGGCTCGCCCTCGACTACACCGTGATGTCGAAGCGCAAACTTTTACAATTGGTAACCGGCAAACACGTCAATGGCTGGGATGACCCCCGGATGCCGACCATCGCAGGCATGCGGCGACGTGGCTATTCACCTGAAGCCATTCGCGCATTTTGCGATTTGATCGGCGTGGCCAAGGCTAACTCCACCGTCGATATCGGCAAATTAGAATACTGCGTCCGTGACGACCTAAATAGTACTGCGCCGCGCGTCCTCGGTGTTGTTGCACCGTTGCCGTTTGAAATCACCAACTGGAGCGAGTTGGCAGCGGTTGAACACCTAGCGCCGGGCGCATCGGTTGTGCTTGACGCACCATATTGGCCAGCAGATGTCGGCAAGCCGGGCAGTCGCGACGTGGCGTTTGGATCGACGCTCTTGATCGATCAAGACGATTTCCAAGCTGCACCAACGTCCGACTTTTTGCGTCTTGCGCCGGGCCGGACCATTCGCTTGCGCTACGCATACTGCGTAACCTGCGATGACGTTGTTACCGGCGCTGACGGCAAGATTGTGCAACTGCGCGGCCGGGTGCATCCCGAAACCAAAGCCGGCGGCAAAATCACCAACGGCGAAAAAGTCTGGGGCGTGATTCATTGGGTCGATGCGGCCACCTCGGTGCCGGCCGAGCTGCGGATCTACGACCGACTGTTTAGCGTTGCCAAACCGGAAGAAGGTGGCGGAGATTTCCTCGCCAACATGAACCCTCACTCGCTGACCACCGTACGCAGCGCGCGGGTTGAAGCCAGCCTTGCCCACGCCGCGACGGGCTCGCGCTGGCAATTCGAACGCACGGGTTATTTTATCGTCGACAGTACCGACAGCACGGCCGCAGCGTTGGTGTTCAATCGAATTATCGATTTGGGCCAGGTCAAAGCTACGGCTTCAATCACAATGCCGTCGCTAAGCATCACGGCAACAGCAACCGTCGGAGCAACCGCCGCAGCACCAACCAAAAATGCCAAAGCCACAACCCGGCCCAAGAGCAAATCGCCGCAAGAGTTCCGCGAAGAAGCCCGCAAACGCGACCCTGAATTGCTTGCCGCGTATGAGCGCACGACTGCGTTGTTGGGCGGCAACAGCCACGATGCCGATTTGTTAGCTGGCGATACCGCAACCGCAGAATTTTTTGCGGCCTGCCTCAGCGCCGGCGCAGCACCGTTGACGATTGCCAAATGGATGATCAACGAATTGCCGCGCGTGCTCGATGACCGCGAACTAACCGCCACCTCGATTGATGCTGCGCGCTTTGCCGCGTTACTCCAAGCTATCGACGGCAATGAACTTTCGGCCTCGGCCGGCAAACAAGTGCTCGCTGAACTAGCGCAGCCACAACACGCGCACAGCTCCATCGCCCAACTTGCCGCACGGTTTGCCGACAGCGCCGACGGCAGCACGCTGGATGCAACCATCGCTAGCGTGCTCACTGCACATGCCGACAAAGTTACACAATATCAAATCGGCAAGACCGGCCTGCTCGGGTTCTTCGTTGGCAATGTAATGAAAGCTGCACCTGGCCTCGACGCCGGCGCGGTCAGCAAAGCCGTCGCCAGCGCGCTGTCGGCAACGCCAAAATAGGTTCCGCGGACCGATTAAATCGCGGTAGACTGCGGTGATGCATATGCGTACCGCGTTGATCGCAAGTGCCATGGTTGGATGGTTGTGGACCAGCGCGGGTTGTGGCGTGAGTCAAACCGCGATCGATGTGCGCACCGATGCGGAGGTAAACCCGCCCGACGCACAATCGTTCGACGCTGCACCGATGATCGATGCGGCACCCGATGCCAAAGTGTGTGCCAATGGGCGTGTGGTATTTCTTAATTTCAACGGCGTAACCATTACCGCCGCAGCTACCAGCGACGCCCGGCAGAATCAAGCAAGCTGGATTGGCGCCAACGTCACTGTGCCGGCCTACCGCGCTGGGCAAGGCACGCGGGCGACGATGATCACCGACATCACTAACCTAACTCGCGCCAGCTTGGCAATGTTCCCAGTTACGGTCGTAACCACCCGCCCTGCCAGCGGCGAGTACATCATGATTACCTTCGGCGGCGATGGCACGTTGTTTGGCTTTCCCAACAACACACCAGCGATCACAGGTTTCAATTGTGGAGCCACGGCACGCAACGGGATCGGCTGGGCAGCAGACGCCAACACGGCGCAACAAGCCGCGAACGTCGCAGTCGGGGCAATCGGCATTTCGTTGGGCCTTACTGGGATTGTTGAAAACAAACCAACCGATTGTCTGTGCGGCTGGGGTGGCGCGGTGTGCCCGCCTGACATCTCCCAAGCCTGTACCCTTGCTACGGCGGTGTTGCGCAATACCAACAATTGCCCGGCTGATCCGGCGACCCAGAACGAGGTCGCAGCGTTTGATAGCGGCTTCTGCAAGCCGTAGCGCGGCATAGTCCTACATCTGCCGGCGTCCGCCTTAATGCGCGAATCCTATTTGACTTCGAGGGTTTCAGCCTGGATCATTAGGGCGTAATGATTGGGACTATCGTCGGTAGCTACCAAATCACCAGCGTGTTGAGCGCTGGCGGCATGGGCACTGTGTATGGTGCCAAGCACAACCTGATCGGTCGCATGGCGGCGGTCAAAATCTTGCACCCGGAATACTCAACCAATCGCGACATCGTGAATCGGTTTTTCAACGAAGCGCGCGCGACCAGCTCCATTGCGCATCCTGGCATCGTTGAGATTTTCGACTTCGGCTATCTTGAAGATGGCAAGGCCTATCTAGTGATGGAGTTTCTCGATGGCGAGCCGCTATCGTATCGGATTCGCCGGGGCCGGATGGAAGAGCCCCGATTAGCATTTTTGCTGCGCAGCGCGTGCGGCGCGTTGGCAGCCGCCCATGCCAAAGGCATTGTGCACCGCGACCTCAAACCCGACAATATTTATATTGTCCGGGATCCGGACAACCCATACGGCGAACGCACCAAGCTGCTAGATTTTGGCATTGCCAAGCTCACTGACATCGGCATGGCTGGCACCGCAACCAAAACCGGGGCCGTCATGGGCACGCCAACCTATATGTCGCCCGAACAATGCCGTGGCACCGGCGATGTCGACGCGCGCGCCGATATCTACTCGATGGGTTGCGTGCTGTACGAGCTGGTTGCCGGGCGGCCACCTTTTACCCAACAGGGCGCGGGCGAGCTGATCGGCGCGCACTTGTACGCGATGCCAGAAACCCCTAGCAAATTCGCCCCGGTTAGCCCGGGCCTCGAAGCTATGATCATGCGCTGCTTGGCCAAAGATCCGGCGGCACGGCCACAAACCGCAGCTGAGTTAGGCAGCGAACTAGCCCGGCTAACCGGAATTTCGAGTTCACCGAATGTCATGAACATGGGTGTCGGCGCAGGGCTACCGCCCGTACCAATTTCAAATCACAACACACCAACGGCATTTACGCCGTCAGGGCAACTGCCGCAGTTTCGCAGCCAGCTGCCTATGCCGGCGCCGATGCCAACTCCAGATCCGCGGATGACACCTGGGCCGCAGCTAACGCCAAACCCGCATTTTACCCCGGCACCTCAAAGCAACCCTTCGCAGCCCTATGCGCAAACCGCGTATTCGCCGACGCCATACCAAACCGCGCCGCCATTGTCGCAGCCCCACGTTGGCGTTACCTCCACAACGTTAGGTGGTGCGGCCAGCCAAATCACGCACGCACCAGCGCCGCGCAAATCTGGCGTATGGATCACGGTCGGAGCGCTAAGTGCCGTCGCGATTGGCGCCGGTGTTTTTTTTGCAACGCAGTCTACGAAATCAGCCAACCCAGCGGCGGCACCCGGGCTACCCGTCGTTGTGCCAGCCACCGTCGATGCGCGCACCGCCGAAATGCCCGTCGACGCAGCGGTCGACGCTCCGCTCGTTACTGCCCACGATGCCGCGCTGCCGCCAACCGGTGTGGATGCAACGCCAGCGACGCTGCCTATCGCCGAGGACAAACCCAAGCCTGGTAAAGATCCCAAAGGCACCAAGCAGCCCAAGGGCAACAAAGTTCCAAACGTCGGCACGCAAGATCCGGCAAATCCCAAATCCGGCAAAGATCCCAAAGATCCCAAAGATCCCAAACCAGGCAAAGACCCCAAAGATCCCAAACCAGGCAACGGCAGCGGCCAGCTCATTGAGACGGACATTTAATGCATCGTGATTGTCGGAAACCAACTCTAGTGCGTGGCGGGCTACTGGCCTTTGCTTTCCTCCTAGCCCTTTCACCTTCGGTGCTTGCCGACGCTGGCAAAGATAAAGACGAAGCGCGTTCGTTGATGCAAAGTGGCCTCAAGTTGTTCAACGACAAGGACTATTTGGGCGCATTGGCAACGTTCAAAAGTGCGTACCAACAGTTTGCCAGTTCCAAAATTCTGCTCAACATCGGAACCACACTACGGCAACTTGGCCGCAATGCCGAAGCTGCCAATACCTACCAGCGTTATCTGCAAGCGGCTGATAGTGACCCAGCTAAGCGTGCGGATGTGGAAAAGGTGCTTGCGGAACTCGATGCCACCGTCGCTGTGGTCACGTTAGATAGCGAGCCGACGGCAGCCGAAGTCACCGTCAATACAGATGAGCCCTTGGTCGTCGCTAAGGCCACGGCGTGGCGCGTGCCCGTCGGCGAGTATAAGATTTCTGCAAAACTCGAAGGCTACGAACCGTTGACCAACACCGGCAAATTGCTTGCGGGTCAACGCAAAACCATCACGCTTACGATGGTGGCCTTGCCTGAAGCACCGGCGGTAATCGAGCGCGTCGTGCCGGCAACCCCCGAAGCGATCAGCCGGTATGGCGCCATGGTGCGAACGCATATTGATGTCAGCAATCGCGGCGCCGCGGTGTTGGTTGGCGGATTTTACGACGTGGTAGATCGCGTTGCAGTGCAGGCGGCTGGGATTGTTGGCCCAACATTTGGAGCCTACCTCGGCACTTCGGTCGCGATACTCACCGGCAAAGTTCGTCCACTGGTGAGTCTTGGCGTGCCGGTGTTTTTCTCCGACGGTGCACGCTTTGCGGTGCGCGCCGCAGTTGGCGTTGACATCCGTTTGGGCAACCACTTGTCGTTATTTGCCGAAGCTGGCGGTGAGTATCAGTTCAATCCTGAAGCCGACATCACCAAGACCACGTTTATTCCGGCGCTGGGTATTCTCGGCCGATTGTAAGCCACGACGCCCGCGACGCCCGCGACGATCGCGTCGCCGTTGAATTTTACTCGACAAGGCTGCCGCGTTTGCACATTTTGGTGGCGACGCTAGGTACGATGGTTGATGGCTGCGAGCGCGGCATGTACGCGCCGATCACCGCAGGTGCCATGACCATCATCATGGCGCCGATTTCCGGCATCCTATGCGAGGGTTTTGGTCGACGCCAAACCATGATGGTGTCGCGCTTGTTGTCGATCGTCGTTATCGTCCCAGCGTTTTTGTATATCGTGCATGAGCGCACCGTGAGCGCACTCATCATCTCCCTGGTTGTGCTTGCGATGGTGGGCATGCCGGCGTCAGTTGCCGCGGTGACCGTGATGGCGGAGGTATTTCCAACCGAGTCGCGCGGTGCTGGCATCGCCCTCACCTACGCTGCGGCAGTAACCATCTTCGGTGCGACGACCCAATTTGTAGTGACGTGGCTGCTCGATGTCACCGGCGACCCAATGGCCCCTGCCTACTACAGCATGGGTGCCGCGGTGTTGCGTGTCGGCGCGATCCTGATCCTGTTTCGGTATTTGGCGCAGCGTGACCACGGTGTAGTTGCAACGTCGTAGCAGTACTACAGCGTCGGTGCCGCTTGTTCTTGCAGTGCTTTGTCAATCTGCAAACGCAACGCGCCAGCTGCCTCACAAGCCGGATCAGTTTCGCCGTGGATACAGGAATAGTCGAGCACGGTGCGCGCACGATTCAAATCCTGCACGACGCCCATGCCCCGCATCAGCATCGTCGCAAACATGGTGCAACCCCACGGATCGTGGGCCGCGCAACTTCTTTCAAACGTTGCCGATGCGCAGCGCAAGGTTGTTGGCATCGGATTCGGACTCAAAGACAACAGACTCGCGGCGCGGTTAGTGCAGCCGGATGCCTCACCGAGTTTGCACGCGCGCAAGAACAATGCATCTGACAACTTGAGGTGCTGCTGTGCCTGCTGATGCAACGCCGCACCGTAACAGGCCACTGCCCCACCTGCCTTGCACGTTGCGATGCAGGATGCTGCACCATCCATGCATTGCGAGTAATCGCCTTTCACCATAGTGGCCGGCATCACATCGGCTGGGCATGAATCGTCAACCAGCCAGGTCGGTACAGTATTGGCCTTGGCATTTTCAGTTTGCGACGTTGCCGGCGTGTTTGCCGTTGGCCCCGCAGCACAGCCAAGGCAAAATCCCAAACCTACTACGGCACGTACGATCATGCCGTTGGATAGCACGATGCGCGCCACCCAGCCGCCAACCGAGCACTTTGCCTGCAACCATCGTCAGCAGCGGGTTTCTATCAGCA
>JAYWHS010000453.1:0-14141 GCA_043777635.1 Kofleriaceae bacterium
GAAGCGCGCTCAAAGGCGCCAGGGTACGACGCACCAGCTCCAGTAAATGCTCCGCGCTCAGCACCGAACAGTTCGGTTTCAATCAAGTGCGGCGGAATCGACCCACAATCGATCACCACGAACGGGCCGTTGACCCGGGGCGAATGATCATGCAGCGCTTCGGCTACCAACTCTTTGCCGACCCCGGTTTCGCCGGTCACCAACACAGTGACATCAGACGCCGCAAGTTTTTCGAGCCGTGCGAACAACTCGCGCATGCGGACCGAACGCCCAATCATCGACCCGAACCGATCTTGAGTCGACAGCTCAATTTCGACCGATTCGCCTAGCGGTTCGAATCGCAATTTGGACCCGCCGCACGAAAACTGCCCGCCCGGCTGTAAATACACGTCATTGATGCGCAGCGCCGAAACATACGTACCGTTAGTGGAGTCCAAATCGCGTAGGCGATAACCGCGCTCGTCGAGCCTAATCTCGCAATGCAGGCCCGAGACTTTGGAATCCGACAACTGCACATCGTTGCCACGGCGCGCGCCAATTCGAATGACCGAAGCTTCGATATCGCGCACTAAACCAGCGTCAGGGCCAGCCACAACTTCGACGCGACAGCGACGCAGTCGCGCACTTGCCGCGCGTCCACCGATGAAGGTGACCCAAGTGCCTGAGCGGAGATCATCGACTGCCATCGGCTGCGACCTTATCATGACTTTTCGGTTAGCTTACCCACATGAGTCGCGAGTTTGCGTTTCCCGAAACCCGTCCCTACTACGCTGCTGATCGATTGGTCGATATCGAACATATTCGAATCACGGTCGACGTTGATATCGCTGGCAAGGCGGTGCGTGGCGCCGTGACGCTCCGCATCACAGCGCTTGCCGATGTAGTGCATCAGATTGAACTCGATGCAGTAGAGCTTTCGATCTCGGCGGTTACGATTGCCGACAAACCGGTAGATTTTAGCCATGACGGCAAAAAACTGCGAATTACCTTGGCCACCCGGCTCAAGGCGGGCACTACCACCACCGTCGATATTTCGTACACCGGGGCACCGCGCCGCGGCCTGTATTTTATTGCACCCGATGTCGACTATCCCAACAAACCACTGCAAGTCTGGTCGCAAGGCCAAGACATCGACTCGCGCTACTGGTTCCCGTGTTTTGACGCGCCGCACGAAAAAGCAACCAGTGAAGTTGTCGTTACCGTTCCTGCGCATCTGTTTGCGCTTTCGAACGGCACGCTACTCAGCGATCGCGTGCACGGCAAAAAGCGCACACTGCACTGGCGCCTGGACGTTCCGCACTCCTGTTATTTGATCACCCTCGCCATCGGCGATTTTGCAACCATCACCGAACGCTGGCGCGATATTCCCGTGACCTATTACGTCGAGCGTGGACGTGAAGCCGCAGCGGCACGCACGTTGGCTCGTACGCCACAAATGTTGGAACTATTTTCAAATCAATTTGGCGTTGCATATCCGTATCCACAATATGCCCAAGTGCTGGTCTCCGATTTTATTTTTGGCGGCATGGAAAACACCAGCGCCACGACGTTGACGGACACCATTCTGATGGATGAACGCGCCGCGCTCGACTACGATATCGATTCTCTCGTCGCTCACGAATTGGCGCATCAGTGGTTTGGCGATTTTGTAACCTGTCGGGACTGGAGCGAAGGCTGGCTCAACGAAGGCTTTGCCACGTATGCCGAATACCTATGGCGCGAACACCACGAAGGCCGCGATGCCGCCGACCTGGAACTCGATGATTGGGCTGAAATGTATTTTGGCGAGGACGCCGGCCGCTACCGCCGCACCATTGCTACTAGAATGTACCAAGAGCCAATCGATATCTTCGATCATCATTTGTACGACAAAGGCGGCCGGGTCTTACACATGTTGCGCAACGTCGTCGGTGACACTGGGTTTTTTAAAGCGTTAGGCCACTATCTACGCAAGCATCAATTTGGTTCGGTTGAATCGCGCGACCTAGCGCGGGCGTTTGAAGATGCCACCGGTCGCGTGCTCGATTGGTTCTTCGACCAATGGGTCCTGCGCGGCGCAGGACACCCGGTCCTCCATGTTGAAATGACCTGGGACAACAAACGCAAAATGTTGGTGGTTACCATCGCCCAGACCCAACCCATCGATGCGACAACGCCCCAGTTTCGCATTCCAACTTTGATTCGGGTGGTCGCCGCCGGTGGGGCCAGCCGCGACATAGCGATCGACATCACTGAAGTTAACCAAACGTTTCACACCCCACTGCCGGCTGAGCCGAGCCAAGTCATCTTTGACCCAGGCGGCGTAGTGCTGGCGCGGACCACCACCACCAAGCCGATGCCATGGTGGCGCAATCAACTACGTGACGCCACGTTAGGCTTCGATCGAATCACTGCGGCCCGAGCGCTGAGCAATGAACACGATCGCGAGTCGACCAAGGCGTTGGCGCACGCGTTAAGCCACGATGTTTTTTGGGCCGCACGGGAAGCCGCCGCCATGGCGCTCGCGGCACGACGTGGCACTACCGAGCGCGAGGTTTTGCTCAAAGCGCTGTCAAAAGAAAAACATCTGCGCGCACGGCGTGGCGTAGTGCGAGCCCTCGGCTTGTTCGTCCACGACGAACTCGTAGCCGCAGCCCTGGCCAAACTTGTGCGCGCTGGCGACAAGAGCTACTTCGTTGAAGCTGAAGCCTGCCTGGCCCTCGGCAAGACCCGCTCGCCATTAGCCGAAGCCGCGCTACGCGAAGCATCGACGCGTGAATCGTTCACCGATGTTGTACGCCAGCACGCCTTTCGCGGCTTAGCCGAAGCCCGTTGCGAAGCTGCCGTGCCGTTGTTGCTCGACGGCGCGCGCCGTGGCCGCATCAGCCAAGGCCGACGTGCTGCAGCCACCGCGTTGGCCAAGTTAGTGTACGGTCGACGCGATGCAGCCGCTCGCGAAGTGCGCGAGGCCCTCGAAGGTCTGCTTCGCGACAGCGATTTTCGGGTGCAGTCGGCGGCGCTTGAAGCCGTTGGCACCATCGGCGATCCGCTTTCGATCGGCAAAATCGACGCCATGATGACAGTTGAATTGGACGGCCGGCTACGCCGTCGAGGCCGCGAAATCGTCCGTGCGATCGGCGAAGCCAGCGGCACAACCGACGAAGTCCGCCGGCTGCGTGATGACGTCGAAAGTTTGCGTGCATTGACCACCACGTTGCGCGAACGGCTCGACGGTATAGAAGCTGATCATCACCGTGGCCACAAACACCACCGCCAAGCGCCAGCCAAGCGCCGCTAGCACGGCCCAGAAAACTATCGTAACGCGACCACGAGCGCCGCGATCGCGGCTTTGGCTCGGACTTGTTCGTCGAGCCTTAGCGTAATGCCACCGACTACGGCGTGGCCGCCGCCACCGAGCGCTGCACAAAGTTCACCGATGTTATGGCTGGCACCGCCGTACCGCGTGGTCCAAGGATTCACGCCCACCGAAATCTTGATGGCCTGATCACTGGTTGTCGCAGCGATCGAGTACTTAGCGTCTGGAAATAATTGATAGCCGAGAAACCCCGGACTGCGTGCGCCTGGCACGGCCAGTCGATCGAACACAACGACCGCGCCATCTTGTTGCGCACAGTGTACCAACGCGGTGCGCAGGTCCGAACGACCATCGGCAATTTGCGCAATGGCCTGCCGCATCTCCGGATCTTGGGCAATTTGACTAATGGAGCGATGCGAAAGTTGTTTGATATACGCTGCGGTTTCGCCGCCTTTACGACCGTGAGCAAGCCAAGCAGCCACTTGTTGCGCAGGCTCGTCGAGTGCAACCGCAGCCTCGGCCGAGGCGAAAGCGGCCGCATCGATCGTATCGGCCCATCGAATGACCTCAGTGAGATACGGCGGCGGGCGCCACGACCAGCCCCGTTCCAGCTCCCGCGCCAACAGCCCAGTGCACGACGCTGCCTTGGCGTCAAAACACCACGTCGCGCGTTGCGCAGGTTTCGCACCATCAAATATTTCGCGTAGCTGCGGCGGCTGAAACGCCGTTGCGTGATGATCAAACCACCAGCGCATGTGCTGGTTGGCCGAAAACCGAAAGTCGACACACGCATGGTCATCGGCATCGAATGCGGCATCAACAAACGGATCGCCGTCGCGATGGATCATGCCGACCGGATCGATCTCAACGGAGCGATCGATCACGTCCCGGTAAAACGCCGAGAACAAGGCCGCCGACGCGGTGCCGTCAAAACACGCGTCGTGAAAGAAAATACGAAGCAAGCGCGGCAAGCTTCTACTATACCTGTGAATTGCCGGCTCGGGCACAACCCAAGCGAAGATCGTGGCGCCGGGGTTCCTCCACAGCGACAAAGTGCTACAACCGCGCCATGTCACCGACAACATACCAGTGGGTCAAAGTGGCTCACATCCTCGGCTTTGTACTTTGGTCCTCTGGACTACTCACCGGACTATTCTTACTGCGGGCTCACGCTGCGGTTGAAGCCAGTGCACGAAACGCATTGGTGCCGCTCGAACGAGTGGTCGGAATTGTCATGGACGCGGGCGCAACGATTGCAATCGCGGCGGGCTTGACGATGGCCTTTGGAACCACGCCTATTGCGTTTAAAACCGGCGGCTGGCTGCATATAAAACTCACGTTGGTTGTGGTTGGGGTGCTGTCGGTCCATGGCCTGGTGCGCGTCAAAATGCGAAAATTCCGCAACGGCGACGTCGCCCCGCTGCCAAGCTGGATGTTGCCAGTGCTGCTCATTGCCCTCGCCGGCATTATCATTCTCGGCGCGCACCCGACGTTGCTGCGCAAATAATTGTGCTGCCGCGCTGCATTCTTCACGTCGACCTCGACGCGTTTTTTGCTGCGGTTGAGCAACGGGATCGACCTGAACTGCGCGGTAAGCCGGTACTCATCGGTGGGTCGGCGCGCCGAGGCGTCGTCGCAGCATGCTCCTATGAAGCTCGCAAATTTGGCATTCACTCCGCGATGCCGATGGCAGAAGCCATCCGGCTCTGTCCGCATGCCCTTGTGGTCGCCCATCGCATGGAGCGATATGCTGAAGCCTCGGCCCAGTTCTTCAAAATCCTCGACGACTATTCGCCTGCGGTTGAAGGCCTGTCGTTCGACGAGGCCTTCATTGATATTACGGGCACCGAAAGGCTGTTGGGGCCACCGCGCGACATTGCGATCGGACTTAAAGCTCGGGTCCTACGCGAACTCGGGCTCGTCGTATCAGCGGGCATTGCGCCCAATAAGTTTGCAGCCAAAATTGCTTCTGATATCGACAAGCCCAACGGCTTACGCGTGGTCGAAGCTCACGAGTTACTTGCGTTCTTACATCCGTTACCATTAACCCGCTTGTGGGGCGTGGGCGACGTTACCGCAACCAATCTTAAGCAACTCGGCCTGCAAACGATCGGTGACGTTGCGCGATATCCAGAGCAAAGCTTGATTGTACGGCTTGGCGTACGTGCCGGGCTACACCTGGCTGCGCTCGCCAGGGGTGAAGACCCGCGCATTGTCGAAGCGCACGAAATTCCTGACTCGGTCGGTCATCAAGAAACCTTCAACGACGACATCGACAACAGTGACGAGCTGATTCCAACCCTGCTTCACCAGGCCGACCGAATCGCAGCGCGGATGCGACGCCAGGAACTGCAAGCCACTACAATTGTGCTGATTATAAAATACGATGATTTTCGACAGATCACTCGTCGTGCTTCAGTGCCAGCAACCAGCGATAGCCAACGCATTGTCAGCGCGGCATTGCGGCTACTTAGTCAGATACCAATTAGCGGCGCGCGTGGTGCCAGCGTTCGACTTTGTGGCATCTCTGCCACCAACTTGGTGAGCAAGCACGCACCGAAACAACTACAATTTGACCAAGCTCAAACTGATCGAGGCGAACGGCTTGGCACTGCCCTCGACCGCATGGAAGACAAGTTCGGCAGCGACATCGTGAAACGCGCGATCACTTTGGCCAAAAATCGGTAACAGCGTACCAACATCAGCCGGCGCGAACGAGTTCACAGGCGTCGAGCAGATAGAACATTTTCATCACCAGCAAACGTTCGGCACGCCCGGCTTCCATTTCAACAACATCGGCAACGCTACGCTTGCCGTCCAACATCGCGAGCACTTCCGTGAGGCCACGCACCTCAAAACGCTCGGGCCCTACTCGGCGCGACCGCGATGACGTAAATCGCAGCGCTCCATTACGCGCGAACCAACTATCGGTTACCTCGTCGGAAATCGACATTGCACCGGCCCCAAGGATTTCAAACGCGTTGAAATCGAGCGGGAACGCTTCTCGTGGATTCTCGCGCCCGACATACCAACCGAACCCACCTTTATTCCAGGTACAAACGTCGACGATCTTGGAACGCACTTGGCGGGTCAAATGCCGAAACACTTCAAGCGGCTTGAGAAGCCCCAAGCCGACGAGCGTGTCGCCGAGCTTGCCCCCATAGTGCGGCACCATGGCCAGCGCCATTGCTAGCTCACCATCGGACAACACACCTTTGCCAACCAGATAGTTGCCAAACAATTCGCTTGCGACGTTTGACGATACGTATTCGGGTTGGCCATCTCGAATGTAGATTTCTTTTTTGATGCCACCGACTGCAACCACCAACAAGCCCGTCGCTCGCGCAACCATCAACCGAAAAAGCACCCGCATCGCTGGGGTAGTTGAAAAATCGCCTGAGTCTTCTGGGGTCTCCGCGATGTCCGCGAGGGCTGGCGGTGTCGGTGCCTTTTTTCGCGATAGCTCTTCAAGTGAAGGCAATTTGACATCAACGCTGCGCCCTGGCTCGATCGTCAAATCATCAAAGTCGCGCATGGCCGGGTCAGGTGCCATCGGTGTGGTGCTGTGGACCGCTGCCGCAATCGAAGGAAATCGCTCTTGCAGCTCGACCGTGGACCGCCGCGGCACGTTGAGCCCCGGCGACGAAGATGCTGGCACTTGCCGTGGTGTCGTGACGTGCTGTCCACTACCGGACGCGGTCGGCATGTCGAGCAACAAGAGCGAGGCTTCGGAACCATGGCCGAGCTCATTGATTGCGAGATCCAGCGCAGCTAAATCGATCGCATCAACGCTGTTGCCAACAATTGCGGCACCAGAGCCATCGACGATGTCCCCACCATGACGATGTTGCGCAGCACCCTGATCGTTAGCGGAAGCTGCCATCTCACGCAGCGATGCCATGGCAGTTGCGGGCGGTGTTACAGATGCCGGCGGCACCATCGGCGCCGGGACCGCCGCTTTCATTACGTGGGGCTTCGACATCGTGCGCGCAACTACGGGCGCATCCAAACGATTCGTCGCAGTTCGTGCCACGGTTGGTGCAAACGTTCGTTCACCTGTCTGCTTCACCGACGTTGCGGTGCGCGCAACCGCTAACGGTTCGCCCGAGGTGCGCACTGCGGTTTGCTGCCGATGGCGAGCATCGCCGGTGCTCGTCCGCGCCACCGCAGGGGCCACCACCTTCACCGCACCGGAGGATTCTTGGGTGACGGAAATCACCGGCATTGAATCGAGATTCTCCATCGGCGCTGGAATAGCGTCTTCGGCAGCCGCAATCTGAACCGGGTCCGCCACTGGTTCAGGCGTTGCCGGTTTGGCTTCAACAAAACGTCGCAATTCGATCACGGCGTCTGCGATAATCTTCGGCGTCATGCGAATGCGCTGATCGAACAGCCACTCGCCAATCGCATCTCGAAATTGCGCCGCATTGTGCCAGCGTTCGTCGAGATTTTTTTTAAGTCCACGCCGCACAATTTCTTGCAACGCGGGATTGATATCAGCACCGTACTTATCAAGGCGCGAAAGTTTGGCATCGCGCACCATCAGCAACACATCAAGTTCGTTCGCGGCAGCAAACAGCCGTCGGCCCGTCAGCATTTCAGCAAGCACCACGCCAACCGAAAAGACATCGGACCGTTGGTCCAGCGGTTGTTCAACCACCTGCTCGGGCGACATGTAGCCGTACTTACCTTTAAGCGTGCCTGACTTGGTGTGGTGCGACCGAGCAGGATCGGCTTGACGCGCGATACCAAAATCGACCAGCTTCACATCACCACGAAGTGAGAGCAAAATGTTGGAAGGCGAAATATCACGATGCACAACCCCCAACGGCGAACCGTCTTCGCCTAGCGCATTGTGTGCGTAATCGAGCGCATCGAGCACTTCGTGCGCGATCCAAGCGGCAATGTGCGGCTCAACTCGCCGGCGTCGCTGCGCATATTCGCGGAGCATCGCAAGCACATCGACACCATCGACTAGCTCCATCGCGATGAACAGATGCTCATCGACTTTGCCCAATTCAAATGTTTGTGCGATTTTGGGATGCACCAAGCGTGCGGTGAGCTTGGCTTCATCAATAAACATCGCCTGGTAATTGGCGTCGCCATCCAAAGCCGGCAACAGTCGCTTGATGACCATGCGTTTAGCAAACCCATGTTCGCCCGGTGCTTCGGCAAGGAACACCTCGGCCATACCACCAACGGCAATTCGGCTAATCAGCTGAAAGCGCCCAAATGCAAGCGGAAACTGTTCAACCACCGAAGTTATCCTATCACGTTGATGCCGTGAGCGAATAGCCATTACGCACGAGACAATCATGTATCGCGTGCTGAATTTCATCGAAGCGATCGCATCGCAAGCCGCTCGCCTGCCACGTCGCGTGCAGTGCTTTAATCGATCGCCTACTTCCGACGATAATGTAGGTAATCGTAGGAAAATTGGCGTGGGTAATTGCGGCCTGAGCCGCGGTCATTGCAGCAACCCCTTGTTTTGATAGTCCGTCACACACCAAAATCAATGTGGTAGCCGACGACGCAACCACCGTCATAAGGGCGCGCGCCATAACATTCGCCACGATCTCCGGCGATGGTGTGCCCACAAAAAATATCGCCGGAACCTTTGGTGTCAATAGCACCACGGGCGTTCCAACCTCGAGATCCTCGGCGGTTTTCTCGCGAATCGCCAGTACTTTTGCGGTCGCCAAGGCATCCGTCGCCACCAGCAACAACCAACCAAACAACGCCTGCACTGCTGGAAAGTGGGTCGAATCGATGTAAGTAAGTGTGGCATCGCAAACCGCGTTGAGCAGTGCGCCCACATCAAATGCCCCAGCACCTTCGGCGGCGACACTGGCGCCCCAAAACGCTGCGGCTCGCTCCACTTCCCGCGCATCACTTGAGCCGATGGCAAAACCGCCGAAGCCTGCCAAGGCGATCGACTCGACTAAGCCAACAACAACCGAACGATAGCGTTCGGGATCATCGCCGGTGCGGAACCGCACCGATGACGTCGCAAACCGCCGGAGGCTGTCATTTACAATCGCCTGTTCAGCGCTTCGCAGCGTTGTTACTACCGGGTCCACTGAATCAGCATAGCACTTCGCGCTGCGTGCTGTCCGGCGAAAGCTAGCTGCGGTTAGCGACCTTAACCGTGAACCAGCCGCGTTGACTCATTGTCAAGTCGAAGGCGTCTAGCGTAGCATCACCCGGTGACCAAGCTACGTGTGCATTCCGTTGGGCGTACCGATGTGGGTCGGAAGCGTGAGCATAACGAAGATGCCATGTTCAGCGACGATAGCCTCGGCTTCTATGTGGTCGCAGATGGTGTGGGTGGGCAGAACAAAGGCGAAATCGCCAGTCGCGAGGCCGTAGATCAATTGCGGTCTTGGGTATCCGGCGCGCGCAGCCACCTCGATCGGCTGTTCACCAGCATTGAAAAAGGTGACACCGAATGTGTTTGGGAAGTCCGACGCTTGCTTGAGAGCGGTGTGCAATCGGCTTGCTACATGGTGTTCGGCATGGCCGAACTCGACCCCGAGAAGAAGGGTATGTCAACCACCCTTTCGGCACTCTTAATTCGCGGCGGCTACGCGCTAGCCGCACACGTCGGCGACAGTCGCGTATATCGAATTCGGAAAGGTGCAGTTCTGCAAATCACCGAAGATCACACGCTGGTCAACTACAAAGTAAAACAAGGGTTGATGACCCGCGAAGAAGCCGAGCGCAGCGTCGGCAAAAACGTGATTACCCGTGCAGTGGGTCACAAAGACTACGTGCAGGTCGACACCGCTGATATCGATGCTGCACCAGGCGATCGTTTTTTAATCTGCAGCGATGGCTTGCATACCTACGTGCAAACCGATGTCGAGATTGTTCAACTTATCGAAGATGGCAGCATTGAAGAATGTGCCGATGCTGCGATTGCAACCGCGAACCAACGCGGCGGCAAAGACAACATCACGGTAATCGTCGTCGAAGTTCAAGCTGGCTAGCACCTCGCGGCGGTTAGCAGATCATGCTAGACGGTAAACCACTGCTTGCCACCAAACTTGCGCGCTTGAACTCGATGCAACTCCGCATTCGCAGGGTCGTGCAAAATTACGAAAGCTTGTGCCAGGTTGTGATGCGCAAGCGCACGCGGTGCTGGCCCAAGCTGAATATTGCGGGTCAGCGGCAGTAGCACGTCAATGGCACCGGCGACATCCTCCGCAACGAAGCGCAACCGTCCGTCGGCGAGCGCGGCCATCACTGCCTCCGCCGAACGCGGCATCAACGGCCCTAGGGCAGCAGTCCGCGTCCACATCGCGCGGCCCGATACAGCATCGATGTGGGCCATGATACCGGCTTCGATAAAACCAGCCAAACGCTGCCAGCGTTTCGCCGTTGCCGGCAGCGGGTGCGCGCGCAGTAATTCGATGGCCTCTGCAAATTTCCCCTGCTGCTCAAGCGCCATCACTTGATACAGCACCATCGGCATGCCACTGCGCAAACCTATGCGGCGTGGTGGCGTCACACCGATCAACGCAAATACTTCGGCTGGCTCACCGACCGCAATCGCTCGCGACAGTGAGCCGTGCAAACTAAATTCACGATACAAAAACCACAAGCCAAACACGAATACGAAACTCATACTCGCGACGGCAATGGCCACCCTACCCGAACCCGCCGTGCTAGCTAGTCCGATAAAAGAACACGCCAACATGATCACGATTGCCAAACTTGCTTTAGCGCGCATCGTCGTTCACTTTCACGCGGCACCTTGTTCGCGCAAACAATCAGCCAGCACGAGCGCCATTTCCAAGGCCTGTTCATAGTTCAAGCGCGGATCAACCCGTGATCGATACGCCCGTTCAAGATCGATCTCAACTAGGCCACGCGCGCCGCCAAGACATTCGGTGACATCTTCTCCGGTTAGTTCTAAATGTACGCCGCCGAGGCGCGACCCTTCGCTGCGATGGACTGCAAAACTCTCCAGCAACTCAGCTAAAATGCGATCAAATCGCCGGGTTTTTATACCGGTTTTGGTGGTCTCGGTATTGCCGTGCATCGGATCGCAAATCCACAATAATTGCCGACCAGAATCGCGCACCGCAGCGATGAGTGCGGGCAATTTGCTCGCTACATTGTCGGCACCCATGCGTTGAATCAGCATGATGCGCCCCGGCTCGCGCGCGGGATCCAGTGCATCAAGCAAATCGAGTAACCATTCGCGCGTCATCGCTGGGCCCACTTTGATGCCGAGTGGATTGCGGATACCACGATGGAATTCGACATGGGCACCGTCGAGCTGGGCGGTGCGCATGCCAATCCACGGCAAATGGGTTGATAGGTTATAAAACCCGTCACGACGCGGCACGCGGCGGGTTTGCGCTTGCTCGTACGGTAACGCGAGGCCCTCATGGCTGGTGTAGATATCGACGCGACGCAACACCTGCGCATCAACGCCAGTGATTGCGGAAACGAAACTCAGCGACTCACGAATGGAGTCGACAATTTTATTATAACGATGGGCATGCGGCGAGCCACTGGTAAAAGAAACGTCCCAATATTCGGGGTGATGCAAATCAGCAAAGCCACCGTCGGTCAACGCCCGGATAAAATTGAGCGTCAGCGCGGCGCGCTCGTAGCCCCGCAACATCAGCGTTGGGTCGGGATTTCGATCAGCCGCCGTGAACGGATCGCGGTTGACGAGATCGCCCCGATAGGCTGGCAATGTTACATCGCCTCGGGTTTCGGAATCAGTGGATCGTGGCTTGGCGTATTGCCCTGCGATGCGGCCAATGCGCACCACCGGCTTACGTGCGCCATGAACCAAGACCAGGCTCATTTGCAATAGGACTTTCAACGTACCAGTGATGGTGTCGGCGCGACAATCGTCAAAACTCTCGGCGCAATCGCCGCCTTGTAAAACGAAGGCTTCGCCACGGGCGGCCCGCGCCAATTCAGTGCGCAGCGCTTCGACCTCCCACGATGTAACCAGCGGCGGCAAGCGCTGAATTTCGGCCACCACAGCGTCGAGCGCCGCCGGATCGGAATAAGCAACCTGCTGGGTCGCGTGATGCTTTTTCCAAGAGTCAGGTGTCCATGTCATGCGCGCAAACCCTACTCTATTTGTGCAGGTACAACACTACGGATGGCCATGCTGCGACGCGATGGCGCGGCGATCGTCAGGTGCCGCGCAGCTGTGGCGCCTACCCTGCGACGACCGGCTTACGTTTCAAACTAAGCAACACTGGCTTGGGTTCCACTCGGGGCAGCGCCGCCACCGGCAAGTTAGGCTGATTGGCGATTAATAATCTGGTCACAAGCTCCCCTGCAACCAAATGCCGGTCGACGATTTCTGCGATATCAGCGACGGTAACATTGCCGTACCAGACCTGCTCCGGATACACCACGACTGCTACGCCGTGCGCGCATTGGTCGAGGCAACCAGCCGCGTTAGCACGAATATCTTTGTGCAGCCCACGCTCGGCAAGCGCATTTTTAAGTGCATCGCGGACCGCAGTGCCCCCGCTGGCGGCGCATGAACCTTTTGGATTCTCGGCGGGACGTTCGTTGGTACACACAAATACGTGACGCTGCAAAAACGACATGGCCACAGCGTAGCACAAGCATGTAGGCCACACGCCTACGCCAAGTACCTTGCCTCGAACAAGGGAAAGTCAAAGCGACAACGCAACCATTGCCGACATTGTTTCACCGCAATAAATGGCAGATAATCTCTGATACGCAGATGCAGGGGCTTAGCGCGCAGCAAGCAGGTGATTTGGTAGCGGGTGACATACTCGGCGGCTATCGCGTGGGCGCAAAAATGGCGGTGGGCGGCATGGGCGAAATCTATCGCGCCGAGCATGTGGTGTTGGGTCGATTGTGCGCGATCAAAGTATTGCGTCCAATGTTCAGTTGCAACGAAGTCATGGTGCAGCGCTTCTTCAACGAAGCCAAAGCCGCCACGGCGATTGCGCATCCAGGAATTATTGACGTGTACGATTTTGGCTACCACTGCGATGGTCGCGCGTACCTCATTATGGAGCTCCTGCAGGGCCAAGACCTCGGCGATCGCTTGCGCGGGCAAGGCCAACTCAGTGAACGCGCCACCGTTGCGATTGCGCGGGGCATCGCTAGCGCGCTTGCAGCTGCGCATGCCGCCGGCATTGTTCATCGCGATCTCAAACCTGACAACATCTTCTTAGTCGCCGATGCCGACGTAGCGTCAGGTGAACGTGCCAAAGTGTTAGATTTTGGTGTTGCCAAACTCAACGATCAACTGGCCGGCGACCAACGCAAAACTCAAACCGGTGCGTTGATGGGCACGCCGCTCTACATGGCGCCCGAACAAGCCCGCGCGGCAAGTGCGATTGATCACCGCGCCGATTTGTATTCGCTGGGTTGCATCATGTACCAAATGCTCACCGGCAGCCCTCCTTTCGTCGGTGAAGGTGCCGGCGAAATTATCGCGCTGCAAATGTTCACCGAACCCGAGCCATTGTCGGCTCGCCTCGCGCAAATTAGCCCGGCCCTTGAAACGCTAGTCCTGCGTTTGTTGCAAAAAGAGCCGGCCGACAGGTTCAGCGATGCCAAGACGCTAGGCATCGCCCTCGACCAACTCGGCGATAGTGCTGCACACATCGCCGCGATCAAGACGCCACGGTCGGCGCGCCGCGGCTCGATGATGCTTGCTCAACAACCAGTCAAAGCAGTCGAAGCTCAACGACCAGCGGACCCGCACGCCGAAACCGTACTAACCGTGCCGCACAAGGCCTCGAAAAGCCGACCAGCAGTACTGTTGCTGATTGTCGCTGGCGTGGGTGTCGCAGTTGTCCTGGCACTTGCGTTCACGCGCAAGTCA
>JAYWHS010000454.1:0-3915 GCA_043777635.1 Kofleriaceae bacterium
GCCGACGCCGACGCTGGAGCCAGCGATGCCCGCGTGGTGGCACTCGACGCCGCGTTTGCAAATGCCGTGAACAAATCCGTCGAAGATCTGGCGGATCGCAAACAGCTCGCTGCGAAGCGTACCGACTATGAAAAAGAAATCGTTGGGCGAGCGCGATTGTGGGTCGCGTCTTTTTCGGTAACTCGCGATCAAGTTGTCGATGGTCGGCGCCGCCTTACCGTGAATGTTCGGATCGATCAACGCAAGCTCGGCCTGCGCATGCAACAGTTGGGAATTATCCAAACGCTGCCGGATGGCGCTGGCGACGGCAGTGGTAGTGCGTCCAGTGCTGGCGTGGCGACCGTCGACGGTAACTCGGTCACGTTGCTGGCGCGGGCCCTTTCGCCAACGGCAGTGCGCGCAAACTACGGCGCCAGTGCTGGCAAGTTGCCTGAGTTCGACGGATTCAAAGCTGCGCTTGCCATGCGGGGATATCGTTTGCGGCCTACACCAGCCGCAGGGCCAGCCGCGACTCGTGCCGGTGAAATACCGATGAACGATACCGCTGCACTCGCGTTTGCAGGCGATGCGAAAGCTGATAGTGCGCTCATCGTTGGCCTTGAGGTGTCGGAACCCACGGCGGTTCGCGGTGCGGTAGGTGAGTATGTTGTGGCTCACGCACGGGCGCGCTGGCTGCAACGAAAGTCGGGCAACACGATTGTAGATTTGCAGCGCACGGTCCTGCTTCGCCACGGCACCGAGGAAGATAGTGACAAGGCGGGGCGTCAGGTGATCGGCGATGTGTTGCTTGCATTACAAGCCGCAACAACACCGCCGCGTAGTTCGGGGGCGGCGCCGTCACTGGCCCGCGACGTACCGTCGGTCGTGGCCGGTGATGGCCAAGTCGCAGTCGTCGTAAGCCGCGCTGCCCCAGCCGCCGTGGTGGCAGCGTTGGTCAAAGCGTTAAACGGCCAAAGTGGCACTACCTCCGTCGCGCTTGCGCAGTTGTCGCCTGCTGGGTATGTGATCATGGTCACGACGGAGCAAAGTTTGAGCAAAATCGCAGGCCAAGTCAGAAAAATTACTGCTCTGGATCGAACGATCTCGGCCGACGTAAAAGGCAACGTGGTACGTGCGGTGGTGTCCGCTGTGCCGGTGCCGGTGCCAGCGCCTCCTAGTTCCGGGACCATGGGAGCGCCGCAATGAGGCGGCCAGCACCAACGCTCGCCCTGTTGGCCTGCGCGGTAGTGTCGACGAGCTGCGGGGCCACGGTGGGTTCATCGCAGCGTGGTCGGGACGGCGTTGTTAGATTCATTGGTGAACCGGTCGAGGCCACCATTTGGGTGGATGGAAGATTTATTGCACCATTGCGATACGCACGCGGCGGGGTCGCCTTGTCACCTGGCCGTCACCAAATTGAGCTGAGGGCCGACGCTTTTTTGTCTGAATTCTTAGAAATCGAGACTGTGTCGGGAAGCAAGGTCGACGTTACTTTTGCGTTGGTTCCAGAGCTACCGTAAGCGACGCCAAATCAGTGAAATTGGCAGGGCAGGAACGTGCGCCCAAGCGAAATCTCTGGGACACTACGGCCGATGCTGTGTCAGACCTGTCAAACTCCCCTTGAACCGAATGCACGGTTCTGCGGCGTGTGCGGACATCGCTTGGTTCCTGCATCAGCACCGGCGCAAGCTGCCGCGCCTGCGGGTTCACTCAGCGCAGGCGCGCCAGGATTTTCGGCACCGGTAGCTGCGGTCCGAGCGCCTGTGGCAGCGCCCAAAGCTGCACCGGTTCGAGTTGAGCCCGTCGACCCATTGTTGGGGCAAACCCTTAATAATCGTTTTCGCATCGAATCAAAAATTGGCGAAGGTGGATTTGGTGCCGTGTATCGCGGCGTGCAATTGGCAACGGGTCGCAAAGTCGCGCTCAAATTGTTGCATCCGGAAATGACAACCGACGACAACTTGGTTGCGCGGTTCCGTCGTGAAGGTCTAGTGCTTTGTAACTTGCGTGATGCGCACACCATCACCACCTACGATTTTGATCAAACTGCCGATGGCATGTTGTACATCGCGATGGAACTACTCGAAGGCAAAAGTCTGCACGAGGTGTTTCACGCGAATCCACCGTTGGAGTGGCGCCGCGTGCTGCGGATTCTTGCAGCCATGTGCAGCTCGCTAGCCGAAGCTCACGCGCAAGGCATTGTCCACCGAGATCTTAAGCCCGAGAACGTCTATCTCGAACAGCGCTCAGGAAATCCTGATTTTGTGAAGATTCTCGATTTCGGTATCGCTAAAGTGATGCGCGGCGACACCATCGACCCACAATCGGCCCAACTTACCGCAACCGGCCAAACCCTCGGTACGCTTGAGTACATGTCGCCAGAGCAACTGATGGGCAAGCAGCTCGACGGTCGCAGCGATGTATATGCCTTAGGTGTCGTCGGTTACGAGATGATGACCGGGCGGTTGCCATTCCCGGATGCCAAAGGCCCGGCCGGGCTCATCACAGCGCAGTTAAAGCAAACCCCACCAGCGCCATCGGTAGCAAATAGCAAAATCACACTGCCACCTGCGGTCGATAAGTTATTGCTCAAATGTCTGGAAAAAGATCGCAACCAGCGATTTGCCGATGTGGCCGCGATGGCTACCTCGATAAACGAAATCCTGCTCTCGTCAACCGGTGAAAGTGCTGCGGTGCGTCGCGATAGCTCACCTGCGCCGGTGCCTGCATCGTCGCCAGCAATTGCATCCAGTGCGATACCACATGCCGCTGGGTTGCCGGTGCACGCCCAGCTGGGCGCGCCAGCTATGCCGATGTCGGTATCCGCTGCGCAATCATCGCCGTTGGCCACCACACCTGGGTTTGGCCCAGCGGGTTCGCTCTTGCCGGTGAACAATGGTGGACCTCCAGGCGGCTATGGGTATAGTGGGTTTCCTCACGCCGCAGCTTCCCCTGTGGCGTCTGCGCCGTCGCTCGCGCCGCATCGGCAAAGCCAGTCGCCCTTGCATGCAGAGCGTGGTCACGCTTCGGCACAACCTAAGACCAATTGGTTTTTAATCGCGCTAGCGTTGTTACTCGTCGGCGGTGTTGCTGGCGGCGCATTGGCTTTGCTGCTGTAGTTTGCGACGTGCCGGGCGCCCTAGGCGTCGTGCTATCGAGCGAGTATGGCGCGGGCTCGTTCTTCGCCCGCTGGATTGTCTGCGCCAGTGTCGATCCAGCGTTGCGCAAACGCTCGCGCCGTCGCCGCATCGCTGTTGGCGGCGGCTACGATCGCTGCTAGTTCAAGGCATTCGGGCAAATCAGGTGCAAGCGCCAACGCACGCGCAACGTAGTCACTGGCAACGGCGGGTGCCCGATTTACTAGCGCATATCTGGCTTGCCGTAATGCTTGGCGCGCAGCAATGATGCGGGCACGGGCCCCGGACTCGGCTTCTGGGTCGGTGGCTAGATCCGCGATGCCACTTACACTCGCGCCAATGTCGATGCCTAGATCTTGCCGAAGATCAAAGCCACGCATGCGCCCAGCGGCAGTTGGATCGGCGATCCACAGCATGCGGGCCCTGGCATCAATGATCACCGTGCTGACCGCAGCAACATCAGCGATCGTGCCGCGATGCCCAAGTGGGCGGAGGATATCGTCGGCGCTGTGATGGTCGCGTAAAATCCCCGCGAGCGCGCCTAAGTCGGCTGGCGGAGTCTTGAGCAAACGGGTTGCGCGCTGGACTCGCATGGTGCTAGCGAGTTGGCGCCGCGCGCGATCGTTTTGCGGATCGGTGGCGAATGATTGGTTCTCTAAAATATCGCCGATTACCGACGCTGGTTGGCGATTGACGGCAGTCTTATCGGGCGTGCGTTCAATCACCACCCAACGGCCTTCGTTACCATCGATGACGACAAAGGCCGCGGCGCCGAGGGCTTCACCTTTGGTGATCACGG
>JAYWHS010000455.1:0-14062 GCA_043777635.1 Kofleriaceae bacterium
TTGTTTTGGGCCGTCGAGTTGAGCTGCAACGCGCCTTGCACGCAGTGATGATTGGTTACGATCAAGCCTTCCGGCGAAACCAACGAGGCACTGCATCCACCCAACGAGACAATCGCCGCAAGGGGAGCGCTCAGTGGATCAGCCAACGACTTGGCATCGATCGCGACGCCAAGCTTTTGAAAAATCTCCATGTGCTGAGGCAGCAGCATCTGCGACGGCAACCACATGCCACCAGTGTTGGAATGGGCCAGCCGATTCGGCAGGGTTGGGTCAGGCGCTGCAACCACAGGTGGTGCCGCCGGCGGTTGCACGGGAGCAGCGCTCAGCCCCGGAGCTGGCGCCGCGACAGGGCTGGTGTCGGTACCCGTCGTCGTCGGATTTTGTGGATTTTGGGTCCCGCTACCACCGCAGGCGGCGGCGGTGAGCAACCCGCAAAGCAGAGTGTTTCTTTTCATGCTTGCGGCATAGCAGAGGAACCGACGCGCTGGCCAATCGTCGCCGTGTAAATGCACCCGCATGTATGCGCCCCAGGCTGTCGCAGTGTCGCAGACGGATCGCATCAGCGGGCTTAGGTTACCGCTCCGCAGGGTGGGCAAACGTATGGTGCTCAGCTTATGCTGCGTTGGGTGAACAACGTGCCATCCCGCCTGCCCTTCGAAATTTTCCGCGATCCTGCGACGATGCGGGCCAAAGTTGAAGACTTGCGGCGCGACGGTATGCGCATCGCCGTGGTGCCGACAATGGGCTTTCTCCACGATGGCCATCTGTCGTTGTTACGCGAGGCCCGGCGCAGCGCCGATGTGGTGATTTTAACAATCTTTGTCAACCCAACCCAATTCGGCCCCAACGAAGATCTGCTGGCGTACCCGCGCGACGAAACTGGCGATCTTGCAAAAGCGCAAAGCTGTGGGGTCGATTTCGCGTTTTGTCCGGCAGCGTCAGCCATGTACCCACCACATGCCCAAACCTTTATCGAAGTGCGTGAACTATCGCTACCGATGTGCGGCGAAAAACGCCCCGGTCACTTCACCGGCGTCGCGACGATTGTCGCCAAGCTGTTCAACATTACGCGGCCCCACGTTGCATTTTTTGGCGACAAAGATTTTCAACAACTCGCGGTGATTCGGCAAATGACGCGTGATCTCGATTTCGGCATCGACATCGTCGGCATGCCGATTGTCCGGGAACCGGACGGCATCGCTATGAGTTCGCGCAACGTGTACCTCAGCCCAGCTGACCGGCAAGCCGCACTCAGCTTATCGCAAGGCCTCGCGGCCGCCGCAGCAGCACTCGCAACGGGCCAACGCGACGCCCAACAACTGTTGGCACTTGCAACCGCACCAATCGCGGCTCAGCCCCGTTGCCGCATCGATTACATTGAGTTGCGCGATGCCACCAGCCTGCTGCCGATCACGCGGATTGACCAGGCCGCCGTACTCGCCATGGCCATTTTTGTGGGCGGCGTAGGCGGCGAAACCCGGGTCACCCGCCTCATCGACAACCGAGTCTTGCGATAGCTTGCAAATGGGTTGAACGAATCACCAGTTTTGCGTAGTGTCAGGGCCCAATGATGGGTGGAACCGAGTGGCTGATTGATGCGTTCGACTGCGCGCCTGCGCGGCTTGGTAGCCGTGCCGACATCAATGCGCTGCTGGCGGAGGCAATCGTGCAACTGCACCTCACCGTCGTGACCCAAGCGGAGCATCAATTTCCTGACCCGCCGGGTATTACCGCGATGGTGCTGCTAGCCGAGTCGCATCTGACGATTCATACCTTCCCCGAATCGGGAGTCGCCACCTTGAACCTGTATTGTTGTGCGCCGTCGGCGCTGCATCATAACTTTGATTGGTCAGCATGTTGCGCACGCCATCTCGGCGCTGGTGCGGTTAAAATCACCGTTGCCGACCGGGGCGGCCAGCCGGCGCGCGGCCAAGCCAACGTGAGCGTGGCGTCATGACCGTACAATGTCCAAACTGCGGCGCACCAGTTGAATTTCGTTTTGATGATTCATTCGTGCGGGTTTGCAGCAGTTGCAAAAACGCTGTGGTGCGCAGTGATCGCGGCATCGAAAGCCTCGGCAAGATGGCCGACTTGGCGCCGATGCAGTCGCCCTTGGCGCTATTTGCCGAAGGCAAATTTACCGGCCGTGGTTTTTTGCTCATCGGCAAAGCGCAAATTCAGCATTCGGCCGGCGGTATCTGGCAAGAATGGTACGCCAAATTCGATGACGGCCGCTGGGGCTGGATCGCCGAGCATCAAGGCAAATTCTCGGTCAGTTTTGAAGTACCCGGTGCAGCACGGCTGCCAGCCGTGGATCAGATCGGTGCAGGCAGTGCAGTCGATATCGGCGGTGCGGCACCGTACACGGTGACCGAAATCGGCACCGGTCAATACTTGGGAGCCGAAGGCGAACTACCGTTTCGCCTCGAATCCAAAGCGTTTTTATTCGCAGATATGTCCGATGGCGTCGGTGGCTTTGCCACGCTCGACTACGGTGATCCAAATGCACCGGACGCAAACCCAACGCTCTTCGCAGGCAAGTGGGTTGCGCTCGCCGAGCTGGGCATTTCAGGCGGCGAACGACAACCCGAACTCGCCAATCTGCAGTCAGCCAAGCGGTTGTCGTGTCCCGAATGCAACGGAGCCGTTGATCTTCGCCTACCCGACTCGTCAATGCGGGTGGTCTGTCCGTATTGTAACCAACTCATCTCCACCGAAAACGGCACCCTGGCCCTGCTTGGCAAGTTGGCAAGCAAAGCCAAACCGGACATCGCCCTGGGCACCAAAGCCAAATTCCCGCAATTTGCCGAAGGTGAATTCACGGTTGTCGGCTACCAGCGGCGTTCAGCCTGGGTCAGCTACTCTTGGTATCCATTTCACGAATACCTCCTGCATCATCCAACCGCCGGCTTCCGATGGCTGGTCTGTTCCGATGGACATTGGAGTTTCGTCGAGCCGGTAGACACCGCGGCTACCAAAGCATCCGGGCTGCGCGATCGTGAGTATCAAGGCGTCGTGTTCAAAGCGTATGCATCGTGTACGCTGCGTGTCGATGAAGTGTTTGGTGAGTTTTATTGGCGGGTAAAAACCGGCGATTCGTCGACCACCCTCGATGCCATCGCGCCGCCGGCCATGTTGTCGCGCGAACTTGAAGGCCAAGAACTCAACACCTCGCTGTCGACCCACCTGTCGCTTGACGACGTTCGCAAAGCAACGGGCATCCAAGTGCCCGACACCCGGCAAGGCGTTGGGCCGATTGAGCCGCAGAAGCTAACCCACCTCGGCAAAGTTGGCGCTGCAATAGTTGCACTGCTCGTGGTGATGGGCATTGGATTTAGCGCCAAAGCCAAACCGCATACGGTGGTCGCGCAGATATTTGAAGTACCACCCGGCAAACCGGAGTTGCCGCCGCCGCCGGCCGAAGTTGGCCCATTGGGCACCGAAGATCAGCCTGGCAACGCCTTTTTTACCGAGCCGTTTGAACTCAAGGGCGGCGAAAACATAGAATTTGCCGTCCAAGTGTCGGGTATTTCCAACTCCTGGGCCTACGTCGTCGTCGATGTAGTCGACGAGTCCACCGGTACCTTTGTCAGCGTTGACAACGAACTCGAATACTATTCCGGTTACGAAGGCGGCGAATCGTGGAGTGAAGGTTCCACGTACAAGAAGCGAACCATCTCGCCGTTGAAGGCCGGCACCTACGTGGCCCGGGTCGAGGCCGTGCACGGCATGGTCACGCCAACTTCTGTGTCGTTGACCATTCGCCAAAATGTTTTTCAAGCAGCGTGGTTGATCGCAGCCATGGTCCTGCTGCTGATCATCTTCACAATTCTCGCCTTGGTGCGTTGGCGCCACAACAAGAAGCGTTGGGAAAACAGCGGCTTTTACGGGCCGCCATCCGAATCCCAAACCGACGACGATGGCTTCTTCGAGGACGAAGATGAGGACGACGATGAGTAAAGTATTGAATCCTACGGTTCCGGTCGGCAAGATTACCCGTGGCACCATCATCTTTGGCGTCTTGGGCACGGCCATCGCTGGCGCTTATGCAGCGCTTGCCATCACGCAATGGGAATCAACCCCAGCGACGAAAACTGAACTGCCAGCGAGTGTGCGCAGTTCGCCCGGTGGCTATCGTTCGTATCACTTTTGGCATGTCGGCTATCACGGAGGAAAGTAATGAAACTCGAAGATCTTGGTGAAGCAGCAGTTTCGTCGGCGGTATTTGCAGGGATTGGCGTGGTCGCATTTGCGCTCGCGTTCGGGCTCATCGTAAAAATCACGCCATTTTCGATTCGCAAAGAAATCGAAGAAGACCAAAATACATCCTTGGGCATTATCATCGCCGGTGTGTTGATCGGCATTGCGCTGATCATTTCTGCGGCTGTGCACGGCTAACTCGTGGCTGAATCAGACAGCGGCTCGGCAACGGCGGCCAGCGCGCTTTCGCCTTCAGGCGGCACTGCGCCGGGCCCACTGACTGGTGCCGCATTAAGCCCAGGATCGGGGCTAGCACAAGCCGAACCAAACAACGCACCGACGCCTGCGGTCAAACCGATGCTGCCGTTGTCTGCAACCGCGCTGTATCTCAACGTATTTGTTGTTGCGATTTGCGGGCTGATTTACGAATTACTCGCCGGCACCATGGGCAGTTATTTGCTGGGCGACTCGGTCACCCAGTTCTCGCTGGTGATTGGCTTGTACCTTTCGGCGATGGGCGGCGGGGCCTGGTTGTCGCGCCGACTGGAAACCCAACTAGCCAAACGCTTTTTAGAAGTTGAATTGGCGGTTGCGTTGGTCGGCGGGCTGTCGGCACCACTGTTATTTTTAGCCTTTGCCAAGGTCGCCAATTTTCAAGCGCTGCTGCTGGGCACGGTGGTTGCGATTGGCATTTTGGTTGGCTTAGAAATCCCGCTGCTGATGCGCCTGCTCGAAGGCCGCATCGCATTTAAAGACTTGGTATCGAGGGTGTTAACGTTCGACTACATCGGCGCGCTGGTCGCCGCGTTGATTTTCCCACTGCTGCTGGTGCCAAAACTAGGGCTCATCCGCAGCTCGCTCGCGGTCGGCATGGCCAACGCGGTGGTCGCATTGTGGGGCACCTGGATTCTACGAGGCGAACTTGGCAACCGTGCCACCATGAGCGTGCGCATTCGGGCCTTGCTGTTGCTTGGCCTGCTTGGCACTGCTTTGGTATTTGCCGACGAAATTACTACCCGGGCTGAAGACGAAATGTACGCCGATCCGGTGGTCTATACCAAAACCTCATCGTACCAACGCATCGCTGTGACCTCGGGCCGCGCCGGCTTTCAATTATTTTTGAACGGTAATTTACAATTTGCCTCAGCCGACGAATACCGCTACCACGAAGCGTTGGTGCATCCAGCGTTTGCGGCCTACGGCGACGGTAGCAACAGCATTGCCACTGGCCCCGCTCCGAGCGTCCGCTCGTTCGCTCCGTTTTCGGGCCCACGCCGCGTCCTGGTGCTCGGCGGTGGTGATGGCTTGGCAATGCGGGAAATCCTCAAACATCCTAGCGTCGAAGCGGTTACGCTCGTCGATCTGGATCCTGCGATGACTTCGCTATCGCAGCATTTCCCGCCGCTAGCCAAGCTCAATGGCAATGCAATGCTCGACCACCGCGTGACCGTGGTTAACGACGATGCGATGATTTGGGTTAACAATAACCGCGATCTGTTCGACATTGTCATCGTCGATTTTCCGGATCCAAATTCGTACGCGCTAGGGAAACTTTACACCAAGCTTTTTTATCGACGGTTAGCAGCGCGCTTGGCCCCCGGCGCGGCGATCGTTGTGCAATCGACCTCGCCACTATTTGCGCGCAATTCATACTGGTGCATCGTCACCACGATTCAGGCTGCGGGTTTTCAAGTCGCGCCGTATCACACCACGGTGCCTTCATTTGGTACGTGGGGATACGTACTCGCTAAGCTCACGCCGTTTGCACCACCAACGCAAACCCCCAACGTTGCGCTGCGCTTTTTAACCGGGCCGTCCATGGCCGCGATGTTTGTGTTTCCGGCCGACATGGCCGCCGTCAAAACCGACACCAACTTCCTCGATAACCAAGCCCTGGTGCGCTACTACGAACGCGAATGGCGTCACTGGGAATGAGGAATCCATGAGTGGCGAAGTCTCGCGACGCGATTTTGTGGCGCTCATGCTAGGCGCACCGCTGGCTGCGAAACTTTCCGCCGGTTGCGGCGATGCCTCAACGCCCGGGTTGCCACCTGGCGTCTTGGTTGACACCGGCATGGTTAGCGGCCATCAACGCTTGCGAACGTTGGTTGCTGGCAACAGCGTGGCCGAGCTGGCGCGAGTACCAGTGAGTCGCCGCCACAACGTGGTGATCGTCGGCGCCGGCGCTGCGGGGCTAGCCACCGCGTGGGCGCTCCGGCAAGCCGGCATCAAAGATATCGTGGTGCTAGAACATTGCGACACTATCGGCGGCACCGCACGCGGCGATGCAGCGGCGGAATTCCCGCATCCGTGGGGCGCGCACTACGTAGTTGCACCGATGCAGGAACAAACCGACCTCACCGAATTGCTCACCCACATGGGTGCCATTGAAGGCCACACCTCCGACGGCGCCCCGATTGTCGATGAAGCCTTGCGCTGCCGCGACCCCGAAGAACGCATATTTTATCGAGGCCGCTGGTACGATGGCTTGTATTTATTCGCGGGTGCCAACGCCGAAGACCGCAAACAGTTTGGACAATTTAATGCCGAGATCGATCGGCTGGCCTCGGTGCGCGATGCAACCGATCGCCGCGGCTTTGCAATTCCGATCAGCGCCGGCGCAAATCCGGCTGAACTTACCGCGCTCGATCAACTGTCGTTTTCAGCGTGGCTCGATCAACAAAAGCTCACTTCGCCGCGCCTGCGCTGGCTCACTGACTATGCTTGTCGTGATGACTTTGGCTTGCTCGCCAAAGATACCAGCGCGTGGGCTGGGCTATTCTATTTTGCTGCGCGGCAAAAACGTTCCGGCGCACATGCGCAGGCCGTGATTACGTGGCCCAATGGCAACGATGCGTTGATTCAACATCTGGCCCAGGGTCAAGCGGTTGAGCTCGGCACCACTGTGGTGCAAGTAACCCCACGCGATGCCAACAATCCCACCGCGTCGGTGATCGCGGTTACCGCGCGAGGGCCGGTGCATATCGCCGCCCAGCACGTAGTGATGTGTGTGCCGCAATTCGTCGCGCGTCGGGTTGTGGCGGGGCTGGCGCACGTCCACGGTGAAGATGCGCTCGACTATGGCGCATGGGCAGTTGCCAATCTGCATTTACGCGCGCGCCCACGCAAACGCGCTGGTGATGCGCCGCCGTCATGGGACAACGTAATTTACGATTCACCGAGCCTGGGCTACGTTTCAGCCACCCATCAAGCTGGTCGCGACACGGGGCCCACCATGTGGACTTGGTATTATCCGTTTTGCGAATCTGATGCAGCCGCACAACGGCAACGGATTGCCGGCGCAAGCCAAGCTGATTGGGCCGACGTGGTGCTCCGCGATCTGCAACGCGCACATCCTGATATTCGCAACCTGGTGCAACACATCGATATTGCGTTTTGGGGTCATGGCATGGTGCGACCGCGTGTCGGTAGCATGTGGCAACCAGCTCGCTTGGCGCGGGCTACAGCGATCAAAAATATCCACTTCGCTCATACCGATTTGTCCGGCGTCGCGCTGTTTGAAGAGGCCTACGCCCACGCTCGGCGGGCCGCCCGTGAAATCGTCGCGGCACAGGTGGCCGCACCAACGTGAGTGCGGTGATCGGCTCGCCGGCAAAAAGTATCGCGCCGTCGCCCAGTGCTTGGATATTTTCTCGCAACGTCGATCTTGCAACGTTTACCGGAACCGCGATGTGCGCACTTGCGCTGGTCTGGGTGGCACCGTACCTCGGCGTCGGCAGCCCAACCGAGTCACCCACCTGGACCTGGATTTCCGCCGTGCTGCTCGTCGATGTGGCCCACGTTTGGTCGACGATTTTCGTCACCTACTGGGATCCCTTTGAACGGCGCCGCCGCAGCTGGTTGTACTCGGTTACCCCGGTTGCTGCGTATCTCGCCGCGTGCGGCTTGTATCAATTGGGCGATGCCGTGTTCTGGCGCACCATCGCATACCTCGCGGCCTTTCATTTTGTCCGCCAACAATTTGGCTGGCTGATGATGTATCGCGGTCGCGCCGGCCAACGAGACCAGCTGGGTCGGTGGCTCGATGGCGCATTGATCTACGCGTCGATGCTGTATCCTTTGATCGTCTGGCACACCACCCTACCGCGTAATTTCTGGTGGATGCGCGAGCGCGATTTTGCCGCAGGCCTACCCGCCGTGGTGGCCGACGTTGCGTTGCTTGTCTACGTTGCGCTGGCGTTCGCGTATGTTGGACGCGCCGTCCGCGACGCTGTCACCGGCACAGCCATCACCTGGGGTAAACACTTGTTGGTGATCACAACCGCTGCTTGTTGGTACCTCGGCATCATCGGCAGTAATTCCGATTACGCGTTCACCGTTACCAATATTTTCATTCACGGCATACCGTACATGGTTTTGGTATTTATCTATGCACGGCGCGTGACTGTGCCAGCGCTCGATCGTGGCGTCACCGCGCGGCTGTTAGCCAAACCATCGTACGCGCTGCTGTTGTTCGTCACCACGCTGTGGGCCATCGCCTACGCCGAAGAGCTGTTATGGGACCATGCCGCCTGGCACGAACATGCAGCGCTGTTTGGCGGCAGCACCGAGCAAGGCCTGCTCGCGCAAATGGCACCGTGGCTCGTGCCGTTGTTGGTCACGCCACAGCTAGTTCATTACATCCTCGACGGTTTCTTGTGGCGGCGCAGCAACCCAAGACTAGGATCGGCCCTGCACCCAACCGCACCAACGCAGCCAACTTGATGGCAGCAAGGCCAAAAATCGATTGCGGTTCACGCTACATTGCAAAACTGTGAGTACGTCTACGAATTCTCCGCACCCGCGCTTTCCGTCACTCGACGGCCTGCGTGCGTTCTCGATTATATTGGTGCTGTTTGGCCATCTCGTTGGCACCCAAGGCTTCCCCATTCACACCATGCATGCCCGCATCGGCGAAATGGGCGTGCGGGTATTTTTTGTCATCTCAGGATTTCTGATCACCAGCCTGTTGCTGTCCGAACAGCAACGGCGCGGTGCAATTTCGCTTGCCAAGTTCTACTATCGCCGAGCGTTGCGCATCTTCCCGGCGTTTTACGTCATGGTCGCGGGCATCGCAATTTTGGCAGCCACCGGGCATATCCTGCTCAAGCATAACGACCTGTTAGCGGCGGTCACGTACACCACCAATTATCATCCCGACCGCGCCTACAACTTAAACCACCTGTGGTCGCTGGCCGTCGAAGAACAGTTCTATTTGTTGTGGCCAGCCGTGCTGGCGTTCGCTGGCCGCCGTCGCGGTATCTGGATCGCCGCCGGCTTCGCAGTACTGGTACCGCTAGGACGCGAAGCGACAATCCGAGGCTATCTGCCTGGCATCGAACTTGTTGGCGGCAGTTTTCACACCGTCGCAGATTCGATCGCGGTAGGCTGCGTGTTAGCTGGCCTGCGTAGCCAACTCGAAGCGTCGGCACGCTACCTGCGCGTCCTGGGCTCGCCGATCGTGGCGGTTGGCTTGCTGGCCATCGTGTTGTTCAGCACCACCACTGAACGCTGGCCAGGTATTGATTTCGCGATTCTGCCAATCTCCAATGTCGCCATTGCCTTGATCATTCATTGGGCCTTGTTACATCACACCTCACCCGTCGGACGCTTGCTCAACGCTGCACCAGTCGCCTACATTGGCACCTTGAGCTACTCGCTGTACTTGTGGCAGCAGTTGTTTCTCAATCCACAGTCCACCGCTCTTTACTGCCGCTTTCCACTCAACCTAGGGCTTGCGATTGCGGCTGGCGTTGCGTCTTATTACTTGGTCGAGCGGCCGATGTTGCGCTTGCGCGAACGCTGGGAGCCTGGGATTTTTTCCTAAGCACTGAGAAATCTACAATTTTTCCACTCGCCTAAGCCGTACCGTCGACGTTGCGCGGTAACCTGGGCGGCACTATGGAAGTTAGCTACCGTCGCAACAAACTTGAAGGCGCCGAAGCCGTCGCCTACCGCGAGTTTGGAGACCGAGCCCGTGGCGCCCACTACATGCAGAGTTTGGAATGGCGCCACATCGTTCCGTCGGCCGGGTTGCAACATCGGTATATTGTGGTTCGCGACCAAGGTCGCATCATCGCCACCGCAGCACTGTTGCGTGGCATGCGTGGGCCGTTGCGCTCACCCACGGCCGTCATTGAACGCGGCCCGGTTGTTGACGACGTTGCGGACCTCGATCGGGTCTTGCCAGCGATCCGGCGCGCAACCCAATGGCATGGCATTGATCAGCTTCGCATCCAGCCAAACTTCGCCCATGCTGACGCGGCGGCCGCCATAACGATCGCAGAACGTCACGGGTTCGTACCAACCGGCGACCTCGAAGGACCGTACTCGACCACCCTGCGCGTGCAACTCGCCGGGATTTACCGCGCCGCTATTTTTGCTGGCGGCGACCTATCCGAAACTCGGCGCTGCGCGCGCAAGGCTCGCGAAGGCGGCGCCGTCGTTCGCCGTGGCACCGCCAGCGATCTGCCCAAGCTCGCCGCCCTGTATTGCCAAATGATGGAGGCGCAAGGCGGCAACGACCGCTCGTCCAGCTACTTCGCATCGTTTGCGCCGTTGTTGGCAAGTGAACAAGTCGCCATGTTTTGTTGCGAGTTCAAAGGCGAACTCGATTGCGTGGTGTTGGTAGCCCGACATTGTGGGCAAGTAACCCTGCATCTTGGCGCGACCTCCTTGATCAAACGCAATTACAAAAAGATGCTGTTGCCAATTTGGGCTGCGGCCGAGTGGGCCTACGACCAAGGTTCGGCGCAGCTCGATCTCGGCGGTGTGCCGCCACCACACGATGCCGATCTCAAACGGCGGCGTATCGCCCAATTCAAATTTGATTTCGCCAGCGCGCCAGTACCGCTTACCCCGATCTTACTTTCAACACCCAGCCCGCTCGGTGCCGCCCTGCGGCGTGGGCTCGCTGCAACAGCTAGCCTTCGACGCATCCGCCGTTAGTACCTCTCGTGCTAGCGACAACGTTGTGAACCAAGGATTACGCGCTTTTCAGCGTGTGAACGCGATGACACCCCTGTCGCGAGCTAACTAGCTAACATCACTAGCGCGGTAGCTGGCACACGCAGTGCACTAGTGCTTGGCATCCGTCATCAACTGAAGGATCCACATATGAGTCTGCTTCGCGCATCGTTGTTCACCATCGCATCTCTCTCGCTGCTCAACTGCGTCCCGTCGGAATCGAGTGTGAACTCCACCGATATCGCCGCTGCGCTGCCGACCGCAGCACAAGTGAAAATCAATCTGCCGCAAAGCACAGCCTCCGCCCTGGTTGGCGAAACCGCCGAATGGTATCGCGCAACCCGCGATGTAACCCGAGTACTCAATGGTGGTACCGCGTGGGTACTGACTGTCGTGCACACGGTCGTGCAGTTTCCGGCTACCAGCCGCAGCGGCAATACGCTTACCTGGGGACCGTACAGCCAAGCCCTCGACCCGGCTGAATGGAAGCTCGAAGTTACCCAGTTAGCCGACGACAGTTACCACTGGACCATGTCGAGTCGGTCCAAGCTGCGAAGCACGGCGCAATTCGAAGCGATCATCGACGGCAACGCGGTTGCAGGCGCAACCATTGGCCAAGGCAACGGCACATTTTCGATCGATTTCGACGCGGCCGAGCGCGTCAACCCAACCGAAAACGATGGCGTTGGACAATTTAACGCAGCCTATGATTTGGCTGCACGCCACCTCACCATTAACGCCGTTGCCATCGAAGATCGCGGCTCCGGACCGATGCCGATCACCACGCGTTACGAATACAACGAAGCAAGCAACGGCAGTGGCGACATGCTGCTGGCAGTTCATGGCGATACCGAAGATGCCGGCGTCCTCGCGGAAGACGCCGCGATCCACTCACGCTGGATGCAAAATGGTGCGGGCCGAGCCGATATTCGGATAACCAGCGGCGACGTCGATGCCACGGTCACCGGCTCAGAATGTTGGAACACCACCTTCGCCCGCGTGTTCTACATCGACTCCGGAACGTTTATGCCGTCTGAAGGTAGTGCAACTGACTGCGTGTTTGCAACTGCCAGCATGCCTTGAGGTTGTTGTGCCGTCCGTCCGTCCGGTAACCGGACGATGGGACACCTCTCCGTAGCCGCAACGCTATTCCGGCAATGGCGCAGTGAGCATGCCCTCAAGCCGGCACCGTGCCACTGAAGCACCCACAGAGGCATTGTGATACGTAGTCGAATTTCAAAGATGCAAACACCCCTGATACCAGCGAGACGCGAACGCACGATCGGTCAGAACACCACTACGTTTCTTGGCGAAAACGACGGTGAGATGATCAGCATTGCCGAAGCGAAGTTGCGGTTGCCTAACCTAAGCTGGCCCGACACACAGCATGAATTTGTTCGTTATTTTTCAGCCAGTGTGCGCGCTGCAAACGCAGACATACTATTTGCCAATTGCAGTTCGAGCGGATTTGCCGTTGTTATTAACGGAGATCTGCTTATCGACGGTCATCTGAATGCCCGCGCCGGTGGAGATGGCTACGACAGCGTAGTGGTTGTGGCTGGCGACGTTTGGGTTGAATCGGCATTCTTCTGCGCTTGCATCACGCTGGTATGTGGACTGCTTGAAGCCGCTACGGTGCTGATGTGCGGCTACGGGGACGACGGTGGTGCGCTTTGGGTTGATGCGGTACGGGCGCAGGTTTTTCAGTACGACACATACTTTTCGAAACCAGATTGCGCGATTGACGCATTTTGCATCGGCGATGTGTATGGGGTGTGCTCGTTCTCACCTGAGCGGAGCGCCGAGGTATTTGTGGCGGAAGTTTTGAAGTGGGATGTACTTGATCAACACCTCGCTGCGAGTTGGCTCAACAACGGAAAATCAATTCTAGTGCCGTAGCATCGAGGGGCAACAACGGCGCAGGGCTCAGGCCGCTGCAGCACACGCCAGCTTTTCAGCCAACCCGCGTCGGTAAAACCTCCGGACTTCGGCCAGCATGGCCGGGATTTGGCCCGACGCAACAAAACGCGCTTGCAACATGCCGGTGTAGCGCAACGCGTTGTCATTGGCGGCACGATATCGGTCACGCTCGTCAGCGTCGAGGTCATCGTGATATTCGCAATTCACAAATAAACGATGCCGCCAATACGCTGAACGCTGGGCCAAATCGCCGCCGTCCTCGCTGATCAATAAGCACGTCACGTACTTGTCGACTTCGGCCTGCAATTCAAGTTCGAGCGCACTCACGCTGCGTTCACGCTGCGCGCACACCACCGTATACACAAAATGACTTACACCTTCGAGCGCCAACAAGAAGTCGCCGACGTTGTGCTCATCGAGGCGATGCGCTGGATCGCGTTGCGCTAAATTTGCGATCGCGCTGGGATCCAAGAACAACGCCAGCTCCATTTCGCCGCCGACTTCGCAGACCAGCAGTTGCTCGCGTGGCCGCCGCGTCGGTGACAACGCAGCTCGTGCAGCATCGCCGACCATAAAATCTTCCACCGCCACTCCGGTGGTGACGCGATACATTTGTTCTAGCCCGCGCTGTACCGCGCGCAGCGTGCGGCTCACTGAATCACCAGCAGCCCAGGGTCTCCAGTTCCAACAATAAGTCCGGCTTGCCGTAACCGTTTTTCGACCCATTCATCGCGGGTGCGCAGCCAAATTTCATACAGCTTGGTCACATCTGTGGTCGAATAATCAACCCGGCGCCGCACCGCCATCAAGACATCGACAAATTGCGGAAATTTCTCGGCCAGCTCGCCATACACTTCACTGATCGAGCCGCCGCCAGCATTTGAGTTGCCGCCGAGTTGCCGCGACAATTGGCCATACGCGCTTTGGCCCAGCCCCACATAATACTCAACATCGACCAACGACCGGCTTAATGATT
>JAYWHS010000456.1:0-3908 GCA_043777635.1 Kofleriaceae bacterium
CGGCTCGCGAGGCTTTGAAGCGAAGCTAGAAGTTAGCAAGCTCCGGAGTATCGAGTCTACGCTGTTGAAGCTGCGTTCAAAACTTGAATTCGGCGCAGCAATGACCGATCTCGGTGAACGTATCAGCGCTGGCAAGATCGACGCGGAACTTGCTGAGATACAAGCGCAGATCGTCGAGCACGAAGCCAATCTGAATAGCTACGAGCCTGGCAAGGGAGTCATCGAAGCGCGGTCGAAGGCAACCGTCGATGATTACCTTGACCCGCCGGCAACACCAGCCGAAATGGGCGAAGCGAAAACGCAGGCGCAGATCGAAGCGCAGTGGCCTATTGACGAACATGAGACGCGTATCAAAACAGTCTCACCGCGTTCGGAGCGCGAGATGTTACTTGCGATAAAGAACGGCGAGATGCCGCGGTTTGTGGCACGGGTTGGTACCAAAAATACACGTGGCACGTTTGCGCGGTCTGACCGAGCATTGATATTCGCGACCGAGCCAAGCGATTTAGCGCGCTGCAGTGCGGTGGAAGCGATGTTTAAAGTAGGTTGGGGCAAAGAGTGGATCGAAGGCTCCATCGGCTCCGAAATTGAGGTGACGATCTTTGATACGCATGCGATGTTGGCCGAGGTGAAGCCAAAGCCGATCGGAGAAAAAGCGAAGCCAGATGAGGCGTACGAGAATCGCCCGGGCTTGCGCGTTACGGGCGATCGGCAGGTGATGATGAAGGATGTGCAATGGCCGACGCTGCGACGTGAAGCGCTGGCGGATGGGGATTTTATTGACTTGGCAGAGAAGAAATTTTCCCTGAGCCGATCTGAATTGAATACGTGTTTTGACATCGCTCAAACGGGGCCATTGAGTGAGGCGTTGGCAAAGGCCCATGCGGCAGGCGGCCAACCACTTGAAGATAAGATGAATAAGTTCACTAAGCTGCTCGACGCGGCATACAGCGCCAACATTCTCTATACAGGTATCAGCGCAACCAAGACCGAAGGCGGCGGACTCGGTGGGCGCGAGGTCATGGTGCAGCCCAATACGACGCAAATGGAGCTGTCGCGCGACAATCACCGTTCAATTTCACTCGGAGTGCTGACGCGGGCCGATGTAGACGCGTGGTTTGCGGTGCACCCAGTGGTGGCCCCATGACCCGCGTTTATCCTTACTATGAAATTGACCTAGCGGAAGTTGGGTTCGTTCACATCGTCTACGAGGAAAATCTCGGCTGGCTAAATGGTGCGCAGCGTTATCACATCTTGCGCAACAATCTCTGGTTTGAACGACAAAACCTGCCGTGGGTAGTGACTGCCATCCAAGACTGCATCTCCGTAGATCGCATGCGACAAGTCTATCTCACGCGAGGCGAAGATCGGTTGCAGGTGCGCGAATGGGGCTCCGATCATGAGCCGGAAGTTTGCATCATCAATGAGCGGTCGCCCGAAGTCGCTCATCCTGCCGGACCCGGGCAGGCGTGTTGCATGAAATTCCCTCTCGCTGCCAAGCTACTCGCCGACCTCGACGCCCTCGTTACGTGGAATGCTGAAGCGTATGCAATCTCGAATACGCCGGTGCCGATTGAATTCGCGGAGCAGACCAAGGCGGCACAAGCGAACTGGGGAGCGGGCCGGGAATGCCCGTCCGCGCGGTACGAACGGGCGGCCGTGGGTTACGCCCTCGTCATGGAGGGGCGCGAGAACCCTGCGAATCACCCCAGCCCTAACGCTCCGGTGCCGCCCGAGTTAGAGGTCGTCGATACGTTGCAAGATAGCTGGGATCCGCGCCGCGAAGCGCTGACGCCAGAGATTGAAACATTTGCGCGCGCGCATCTTCCACCCATCACGCGCGAGTTACGTTTGGTTGACGGGCTCTGCAACAATTCATGCCTTGAGATCCACCATCGGCATGGCGAGATCATGGTGTTTGTGCCCCGCAATGTCACGGAGCCACTGGGCTCGACGATGGTCAGTTACCCAGACGGTACGCGAAAGCTGCGCGTGTACGTTCTTTACAACGAAAGCCCCAAGTTTGAAGCTCTGCTTAGGTTTCACCAACCCTTTGAAGCGATTCACGCGTTGCATGCACGGCTGCTTGCAGCGGAATCGCAGGATGCGCTTACGCCCAAATTGTCGATGCAACTCAACGCGCTGCGTGCGCGGTTGACCGTCTTGCGGCAACAGCTGGAAGTGGCCGCCAACGGCGTCGAGTATGGCATTTACGAGCCAACCTCATATGCTACCCGCGTTGCTGTCTTGGCAACCATTGAAGTGCCTCTCGCCGAAGCGGCGCGCGAATTGCCAATGCTTGCAGACGCGTTCGCGGTGCTTGGTATATGATCATTGCAGAAACTCCGGAGCGATTTGACTAACTCACACAAGGACGCAACATCATGGAAGCGGCAGTTAGAAAAATCACGGGATGGGATTACATGCACGATGGATGGCAGGGGACCTATGAGGTGGGGCCGCAAGGGGCCAGCTTGATGAGCTATGTGCAGCTTTCACCGGAAGAGAAAGACGCATCAATCCGCGAAATGACGGCACGAGGCGTCCGCCAAGCGTTCCTTTGCGCCGGTGGTCCAGCGGTATGGTCGTTTGATGCTCAAGGCGGCGATATTTGGTCGCGCGAGCACGAAGTTGCCTGCTCTCGCGGGCGCAATCTGATTCTGCGCGGCAGGACTATTGCCGCGAACGATATTGTTGAAATTGTGTCGTTTCTAGACGGCGAGGATCTTGGGTATCGAGGCGTTCGCATGACTCTGCGCGCCGGCGAAAAGGTTACCGTTCTCGAAGAGCGCGACGAGACGGCGCAGCTGGATCCTACCTATAACTACGACAACGCTCTAATCGACGGCGCTTGGGCTGACTTCCTTGCTATTGATCTGGCAAAGTGGCTCGGCGTGTCGCATCGTTCCGAACGCTAAACATATCCCGCTGCATGGACAGATGGATTGAAGAGACATCGTCGAGCAGCCAGGAAATTCTGGCCGAGTTGACGGCAGCGCAGGCCACTGCGCAGCTTGATTAAGTCGACCGCAGTGAGCTGGATTTGCAAAACGCCGCAGCGGATGGCGGCTACTCGCCAAAAACGTCGCGTTGAGCGAGCAAGAAATGGCGCTCAAGCGCAAGTTTGATGTGCGCCCGGGCGACATTCCGGCAGATCTATCGTTGCCCGAGCACGTGGCTTTCGCGGGCGCGAATCGCCGTCATGCGGCCGTCGCTGCGGATGGTTATCAGGGCAAAAAAATGGGGCAGACCGCGTGGGCCCAACATTTGACGGAGCACGGCATTGACGTCACGACGCACGCGCATGTGTCGCGCCCCGAGGCACACTACGTCACGGAGGCAACGGCAGCAGCGCCGCATGATGGGGCTGCGCGTGTAGTTAGCGACGGGATTACGCGTTCGCCGAGCGCAGCCCCTTTGACGCAAGCACAATGCTTGGGCGCAGTGGGCGAACTAGTGAAGCATGGCTCGCTGTACGCAGGTGCGCGGCTGGCCGGCGACGTGCTGCATGTCCCAGTGGCACAAGGGCGCGAGGTGACGATTCGAATTGTAGCGCCACAAGTGACCGCCGTCGGTGAAGTCGCCGCGTATCGCCGCCACGGTGAAACGCTCGATATGTGGATTGCAGCGCGCACACCCGATGAACAGGTGCACGATGCGGTGGCGCGTGGGCTTGCGAACGTAGTCGCACACGCACGGGGTACACAGGCCAGCGGGGCCGGTGAGTCGTTGAGCGCGTTGGATGCAGCCTTGGCGCATCGTGCTACTGTTGGCCCCGACTCCATGCCTCAACGTGCGCAAGGCGACGGAGCGAAACTCAAAGCGGCGGCCGTGGCCGAGAGTCGCAAAGAGTCGAGCGAGCGCTTGGATGTGGAAGTTGATTTGCAGTTGCAGCGCATGGGCTTGGT
>JAYWHS010000457.1:0-14031 GCA_043777635.1 Kofleriaceae bacterium
AGCGACGCCATTGTCAGCCCAGCGCGTTGCGCAATCTTTCCAATAGTCGGCGAACAACGCCGAAGAGCCAGCGCTTTGCATCCCGGCAACATCGTAATTGGTCGCCAGCAACCACAACCCGGCGACCCGTGCGCGATGGCGCAACCCAAGCTGTAGTCCGATGACGCCGCCGTCACTCCAACCGATAAATGCTGCGCGATCGATCTTGAGCGCATCAAGCACCGCGATCACATCGTCGGCCATTTGCGAGTAGTGCATGTTTTGATCGGTTGGCTCGCTGCGGCCCTGGCCGCGACTATCGATCACGACTACGTGATAGGTGGCGGCCAATGCAACAACCTGCAGCGCCATTTGATCGCCACTGCCCATGCCGCCATGTAACAACACGACCGGTTGTCCTTGGCCAAATTCGGCGTAGTGGATCTTGATTCCCGCTGAATTTACATCATCGCTTCGCGCTGGTACCGGTAGTGGCGGTGGTAGCGGCAAGGTTTGCCACTGCATGACGGTGCGAGCTTTTTTTGCACGACGCGGCGCTGCCCACCCGTCGGCACGGCCGCCAACGCAGGCCAACGCCAACAGCATTGCAACGAGAGTGTAACGACCTGCACGCACGCCACAATTGTAGCAAAGCCGCAATTGCTATGCAGTATCAATCCATGCCCAGCATTTGCGCCTGTCAACCTGGCCAAAAACAATCGCGCGTTGAATTGCAAATGGGCGAAGCGTTGCCGTTTACCGGGACGTAACCAACTACGGCACTAAATCTGCGCCAACCATCAAGTAGCCAGCGCTAGCTTTGATGCCGATGTTCTTGATGTGAGTTTGCATTGGCACAGGAATCACTTGCAGCGTGGTGTTGGTTGCCGTCGAGACTTGCGTCGCGGCCAGCTCGGCTAGCCCGATGATGAGTTCTTCGGTAACTGGGCGTGGTAGATCCGCGCTTTGCGCCAACACTTGCGCTGCCACCACCGGTTTGCCGACCATCAGTGACACGCCGCCCATGGTATCGGCTTGCGCACTCACCGGCAACGTTAACGAAATCGCGAATGACGCTAGCTCGCCGCCTTGGGCATCAAGGACAGTGAGCAACGCGTCGCCGACGGTGAGGATCAGCGCGCCACTAGCGTCGGTCGAGGCCGCCGGTGGCAACAACATTTTAATCGAAGCGTGATCGGCGGTTTCGCCAAAGAACAACGCCGCAGGAATCTGAGTACCAAACGGCACATTCAGATCGAGGCTGCCCGTAGCCCACACACCCGCAAATAATTGATTAAGGAAATCATCGGCGACGCCAAGCCCGATGTTGCCGGTGCTGGTCATGAGCGCGGCACTCGCTGGCATCGGCGATGCCACATATTCCGCGCCGGCACCGTTGGCTGCAGTGACTTTGCCGCCAAGTGACAAGAAGATGCCGCCAGCGTCGATTTTGAGCGAGTCAGTGGTCACTGCGATCTTGAGTTTTTCACCGAGCACGGTCTTTTCAAACGCCCGCCCCGAATAATCGGCCAACGCAGTTTCGACCATATCCGGTACTGATTTGCGCACTGCATCCCGCACCGCATTGGTGACCGCGTCGTTCACTTTATTTTGGAACAGATTCACCACGGCGCCGGGCACGCCCGAAGCATCAACATCAAAATTGTCAAAGGTAATATCCAGCGCATTGACCGCCGCAGCCAATTGGCCGCCGGTTGCGCTCAGCGCCAAGTCGCCACTGAGTTTGGTGGCCGTGGCGCGAATACGTACCGTCGACGAACCGCCGATGCAGGCAGCTTTGAAATTTACTTTCACCTTCACGTCCAAGTTCGCGACGGTAACTTTGGTTCCCAGTTTGCCAGCACCTGGCACAAGCGCGATCGTCACTGCGCCTTTGTCGATTTTTTGCAACGTTGCTTTATAGCCTAAACAAGATCCACCCGACTCGGCCAACGGTGCATCCGTGCCGATCGCCGCAGTCAGATCAAACGCTGCAATTTGTTTGCTGACCATTTGGCCCAACGCCGTGAGTGCGCTGGCGTCGATTTTGGCGATGACCGCGTTGGTCAACGGGTCAGTGGCTTTCACCAAGGTACCAGCCATCACCGCACGGGTATCGGTCGAAATATTGCCAGCCCGGTCGGTGACCACGGTGCGCAGCAGTTGCACGCCTTCGGCAACTTGCACGGTAGCCGAAAACGAACCATCGGCGTTCATCGTCGCCAGCGCATCATTGACCGTAACCTTGGCCACACCCGAATCATCATCCGAGGCAGTGCCCGTTACCGTCAGCTCCGTACTATTCGACATCGTGCCGCGCTCAGGAGTTGCCACCGCCAAGGTCGGTTGGACTTTGTCATTGGCGTAATCGCCTTGCGTCACACCGCAGCCGGTAACCGCAGCGAGGCCCAACGTCAAACCGAAGGTGAGGAAACTCAGGCGCGGCGTTTTCATACAGGGGACTACAGCAAGCGCAGTGCCAAGCGCGTGCACAGCGTTGGCCACGCAACGCAATGCATCAAACATCGTTGCAGCGCGCTGCTACGCCGGTCGGCGCATTGACACAGGCGTTTCGTTGCCGCAGACCAACCTAGCTGTGAGGCAACTACCCGTTTGCACTTGGGGGATCATTCCCCAGTGTCGTTCGGCCCCAGCCGCTCCACCGCGCCCAGCCGCTTCGCCACTGGATAGTCCCGCGCCCAGCGCCTCACTCTACCTCGCTCCCGCCGGAGCCTGTGTGAGCCGACCGTTTCCCTGCCCGCCGTTCGTGTTTAGCTCGACGCCACACGGTTGAGATTGGCCAGCCCGGCTTCAAAATCCTTACCGATCATCTTATCCAGGTTAATGAACACGCTCATAATTCTACTCACCAACGGCGATTCGCCATACATCTCCCAAACCACATCGCTGACCGCACCATTCGCAGTGACCGAAAACTCAGTGACGTTGTGAGCCTTAAATGGTGTGATGAAATCGAGCTGGATTTTTACCAACGTCGGTGTGCTTGCCAAGATTTCCATCCGGCCCGAACCGGCTTTCTTGTTGCCTGACCATTCGTACACTGCACCGACTCCAGTATCTTCGCCGCTATGGGTGCGCTGCATCGCTGGGTCGAGTTTTTCCCATGGCGACCAATCTGTCCATTGGTGAAAGTCGTTAAGCAACGCCACAACTTTTTCCGGTGCCGCTGCAATCGTCGCGCGGCGCTGGTAGCGAAACGTCTTCGGCTTAGCCGCCGCAAGTAGCATCACACCTAAAACTAACGCCGCCACACTTGCCAAAATAATGAGTACCACGATTTCTCCTTAACAGGCCGCCAGCCTAATCAGCCTGACCAGAGCTGTCAAAAATTTGGGACAGCCAAATACCGGTTTCGGTTAGGTCAACTTGTTGTTCGCCACCCGCCATCGTCGTCGATTCTAAGGTAGACAGCAGCAACGCGTATGCAGGCCATTGTTTTTGAAGGTTGTGGTTGTCGCGCTGCGTTTTACGCTGGCGTCGCGGCCGAGCTAACTGCAGCGGGACTGAATTTTCCGGTTGCAGCAGGTGCATCGTCGGGTTCGTTGTGTGCAGCGGCGGTCGCGGCTGGGCGAGCCGCTGAACTACCGGATCTGTGGCGCGACATTTCAGGTCGGTCGGTATTGTCGTTGCGGCGGTCGCTGCATAATCGATCCATTTTTGACATGAGCACGATCGTACACAACAGCATTATTAAACTACTCGGCAACGGCGATCTGCGGAACGCACCCGGTGAAGCGATCGCAGCGGTCACGGTGATGCCACGCTTCACCACCGAGTTCTTGTCGAGCCGCCGCGAAGCCAACATGATCAACGTGCTGTTGGGTTCGTGTTTCATCCCAGGTATCTACGGCCGTTGGATTACGCATCAACAGCGCATCTTGTTTGACGGCGGCATGCGCAACAATCTGCCGGTTGAAGCAGCCACGGCGGCCGGTGCCACCGACATCATTTGCGTCGTGTCCCGACCCCGCCCGACCGCCAACAAACATCCGCTGCATCGGCAGTGGCGGCCGGTCGCGCCACCGGGCAGCAACGCCAGGATACGGGTCATTCATCCAGCGCAGCCACTCGCTGTGCGGTCGTGGGATCTGGACCGTGGCAATGTAGCCGCCGCGATTGAGGCCGGCCGGGTGGCCGCCCAAGCATTTCTTGGCCTCGGTTAGTCGGCATTCAGCGTCCTGAGACTGACTAAAACGTTATTTTTTAAAATTGTGCGCAACTAGAAAGCACACGTCCCGATAGGCGCTGGAACTCCAACCCTGCAAGGATTCCATGCTTATTTATCATGCGCGCTCCACCCTTTGGCTCTTTTCATCATTACTCGCGATAACCGCCAGTTGCGCCAAAGATAACCCCACCTATTGTGATGACCAACAACCGTGCCTCGAACAATTGGTCTGCGCGATCGACACCGACGCTTGCATCGACAGCGCGTTTACTTTTGATCGCAGTAAATTTTTCGACGACGGCATCACCTTGTGGTCGGTCGATCTACAAACCACATTAACTGGCACCGGCGCAGATCCCAGCGCGACGGTTGAAGCACGACAAGCAGGTATCGTTATCGCCAGTACCGTTGCCAACATCGATGGCACCTGGTCACTGCGTCTGCCCGACGGCACCCTCACCTCCACGGGCTCGCTGTTCGCACTGCAAACGACCACCGCCGACGGCACTGTGCAGATCGCTACCACGCTGGGGCTTGATGCAGTCGGCCCACATGTCAGCGTAAAACCGTCGTCGATATTCGACGAGAGCCACGACGTCATCACCTTCAATAGCAACGGTGAGCCACAACATGTGCATGACAATCTCCCGGTTGTGCTGGACGGTACGCACTGCACCGAGGTTGTAAAATATGGCTATCTGCTCGACGCTGACGTGCCTCTGTTTGGTACCGAAAACACGCGCAATGAATTGGCCTGGGAGATCATCGGCAACGTTGGCGTCGCACTTAACAACAAAGACAGTCGTTTTCGCATTATCACCAGCGTTGGCGATAACGTTGTAGATTGGCAGCCGCTGGGCGCAACCCAAACCGGCAAAAGTATCCAAGCTCGAATTCCAATCACCCGCCAACTCGCAGCTACGTTTGGCAAAGCCGACGACAATTACATCATTGAATGGGAAGTCGTCGATTGGGCCGGCCGCAAGGCGAAAGCTGCTGCGTGTTGGAACATGAAGATCCTTGCGGCACCGTTGCAAACCCTGCCACCCAAGCTTGCTACCAATGGCGAAATGGCGATGGGCACCTGGCGGTTGACCAACGTGCCGCCGGTGTCGCGGATCATCAATGGCACCGGCGACGGACATTTTTTTGAATCAACCATCACCAACGGTACGATTGAGCCGGTTGAATTTGAAGCCTCGGTGTTCGCGCCCAAAAGCAAATTGAACAAAACTTCGTGGATCGCGGATCGCGAAATTGTGTACGGCCCTCGCACGGTCGACGGCGTACCGTGCCCACCACGCAGTCAAGCGCCTGAGTGCAACTCCACGCCGCCAGCATACGACACCTACCTGCCAACAACGTACGATATCGTCGACGCTACCGTCTCGCTCATCGGTTGGAACGTCCGCTTGCTCGACGACAATCAACAACCGGTGGGCAATTGCATCACCGACGTAAACACCAGGATCGCGCGCTGCCGAATCCCAGGCCGTGATCCCGCTGGCGGTCCGGTGGTTGTGCACTTGGTCGCGGCCATTTCCAACATAGCGGTACTCAACCCTGGCATTGGCCCTACCGACGAGCGTAGCTACCAAAACGTCGGCTACACCGGCCCAGCGCCGAAACCAGTCACGCGCTGCGCGATACCGATCGCGGGCAATACCTGCTTCCAAATCATGACGTGGCAACAACACACCATGCTGCGGCAAGTTGTGCTCAACGTCGGCTCGCTGTCACCACTGGGCACACCAGCCGGGGCGGGCTTTCGCTTTGCCACTGCGCCCGACATTGGCCCAACCAAATCGCCAACCTACTCAACCTTCTTGGTCAGCAGCCGGCCGTTGGTGTGGGATTCCGGTACGCGTTAGCGTGCCATTCGTCACACGCGACCGGCACGATACCTGGTCGCCACTAGATACATCACTGCGACCGCAGCGGTGTGAAAAAGCAAAGCAGGTAGGATTGTGGTCGATAACGTTGCGACGATGGCAAAGAACAAACCGGCTGCAATCATGCGCGGCAACTGAATTGTTATGCCGACAACGCCCACACGTTTGCTGGCCACCAGCCACGCAATGACTGCAACCGAGGGCACCATCATGATCCAAACTGGCGGGGTCATCGCACCACGCAGCGTCCAGCGAAAACAGCCCCACCACGCAACCAAGATGAGCGCATGCGCTGCAAGCGGACCGAGGACGACCGCAAAGATTTCCCACCGCCGCGCGTGGCGATCGCACCATTCCAACCACGTCACCGCACTGGCTGCGAAAAATCCCCAACCCAAGATGCCAACGATGGGCACGAGCAAATAGCCCGGCTCGGTCCAACTCCACATACCGCGTGCCACCGCAATGATCTCAACCATCGAGGCATCAACGCTTACAATCACGAATACTGCGACCGCCATGCCCCGGATTGATAGTGCTCCAAGCGCTCGGGCAACGTCACGGGCTGACAAAATTACCAACGGCCAAATCAGCGTAATCAGCAACGGCACGCGGTCTAGCTGTAACCACCACTCATCGCTGTAGTGGTAGAAGTCGTAACATCGAATACAGGTCTCTTCGCCCACCCAACCCGCGACGGCCAAACTTACATACCCAAGCAAAACCTGCCGGCCATGTTGTTGGACCAAAAGCAAAAGCGCCGCTCCGATGATGGCGACGCTAAGAGCTTGGATTGTAGTCATCGTCATAGCGGCGTACCACCCCGATGGTAGTACCAATCGCCGCTAGCCACGGCTCAGGCTCACCACATTACGGTGTAGCCGACATTGAACTGCACCGCACTGGTCAACGCGACGGTAGTGACTGAACCGGTGCCGCCTGAGCTTGGCACGTCGATGGTGGTGTATTGGTACGACAGCGACGGACTCAAGATGCCCGAGCGGCCAATCATGAAGTTGCCACCGATGCGCGGTGCGACGGCAAAGCCAGTGCCTGCGCCTGTGATATGCGATGCGCCAACGCCAAGGCCCAAAAAGGCAAACAACGAGCGATTGATCGGCAAGTGGTAACTTGGCTCAACTAACGTCGACCACAAGGTAGTGGAGGTGCTGCCGGATTTAATATTCGACACACTTACAATGCCACTGAGTTCTAAGTTGTCGGCAATAAACCAACCAATGGTCGGTGCAAAATTCAGGTTGCGATAATCGGTCGCAAAGGTGAAGCCGGCCGAGCCGCCAAGTTCAAGCACACCCGCGCGACCATAACCGATCACGCCGCCGACGCCGGCTTGACTCACGATGCCACCTGCTGGCATGCCCGGTGATGCAACTTGAGGTTGCACATCGTCGTCTGACTGAGGGGTCGGTAACGCAGCGGGTGTCGTCGGGGCTGCACTTTTACCCGGCGTGCTTTCAGCCGTCGGCGTCGCAGTTCCTTCGTTGCCGGTCGGTGGTGGCACTGGATCGTCTGCCAGCGCAATTGATGGACTCGAAACTAAAGCTGTTAAAAATAGAATTTTCGAAAATATTTTCATAAATGTTCCTCTGTGTTGCTCAAGGACTGCCTTGCAGTCACGAAACTACCTAGAGCAAACATCGCGCCAAGCTTCGTACCGCCTGGCACCCGACCTCAACGAGTGCCAGCATTGGCTGTGGTGGCCGCACAACACAGCTGCGCGCATGCGCACACTTTGTTCGCCAAACGGCATGGCATAGCGCGCTCAGGCCGTAGCATCCGCCGTCGGGTCTCAGGTATCGTTGTAGTCAGTGACCGAAAAGAAAAAGCCGGCTCGCCGGACCAGCAAAGCAGCAACTGCGAAGCATTCCGCGGCGAAGGCGACGTCAACTCCAACTACGGCCTCAGAACCCACCGACTTAGCACCGGTCGTTGGCGGCAACTTGCGCCGCCTGCGAGGCCAACGCAAACTATCACTCGAAGCGCTGGCGCAACTTTCAGGCGTCAGCCGCGCGATGTTGGGCCAAATTGAACTTGGCCAAAGCGCACCTACCATCAATGTATTGTGGAAAATCGCGCGGGCGTTACAAGTTACCTTCTCGGCACTGATCTCGGTGCGCGCGACCAGCGGCCCGCAACTGCTTCGGGCCACCGAAGGCAAACTACTCACCAGCCACGATCGATCATTTACATCGCGCGCATTGTTTCCCTTCGACGGACCGCGCCGGGTTGAGTTTTATGAACTGCGTTTAGCCGCCGGTGGTGAAGAGCGGGCCGAAGCCCATGCCCCAGGTACCAGTGAAAATCTAGCGCTTACCGCCGGTTCCCTTGAAATCGAAACCATCGACGGAGTGTTTCGCTTGGAAGTCGGCGATGCCGTGGTGTTTGAAGCTGATGCGCCACATGCATATCGCAATCCTGGCACGGTTGAAGCTGTGATGTATTTAGTGATGACGTACGCCGAAGCCGTGGGCTGATCTCCGCGAATCCCACAGTTTTCGACGAGGTCTTACGTCCAGCCCATCAGCGGACAAATAATGCGCAGGCCACCGACGATCAAAATGAACCCGACGATATCGAACACGATGCCGGTGCGCATCATCTGGCCCATCGACACTTTGCCCGTGGCATAGGCCAACGCATTAGGTGCAGTGGAAATTGGCATCATGAAGCCAAAACTTGCGCCCAGCGTTGCGCCCAATACCGCCGGAATCGGTGCAGCGCCAGCAGCGTTGGCGAGCTGCGCGGCAAGCGGTGCCATTAACGTTGCGGTCGCGGTGTTGCTGGTGACTTCCGACAACACAATCGCAATGCCGGTACACAACGCGACGATGCCCCAGGTTGAATGGGCTGATGTTAAGGCCACCAAAGATCGCCCCCACTCCGCCGCCAACCCGGTTGAGTTCGCCAAATCACCCAACAGCATGCCGCCGCCAAAAAGCAGCAGGACACCCCAGTCAATTTGGGTGGCTTCACTCCAGGTCAGTGCAGGCCGGTTTTCGCCGCTACTCCCACGCCGACCGCCAGGCAAAATAAACAACAAGGCTCCAGCGATCACGGCGACAACTTCTTCGGTAAGGTGCGTGCGCATCCATAATCCTGCGCTGCCTGGCCCGACCTCGTGACTTGACGCCGCTTGAACAATACTTGGCAGCAACCATCCGATGATTGCGAACGTAACTACGGCAACCACCGAGTACTCACCGGCTTGCCACGGCCGCGCGCTGCGTTGCACTTGGACCGGCATGCTCATGCCTGGCCTGATGCCAAAGAACCACGCCAACACCAGCACCAGCGCCAACATCATCACCAAGCCAATTGGTACGCCCATGGCCATCCATTCGACGAAGCCAAGATCCAAACCTTGTTGTCGAAGCGCTGCAATTCCGAAAAGATTCGGAGGCGTACCAACCGGCGTGCCCAAGCCACCGACCGACGCAGCCCAGGCCACCATCAACACGACGGCCGATTGAAATTTGCGATCGCTGCTGCCACAGGCCGACAGCGCAATCGGCAACACAATAGCTGTGGCCGCGGCGTTCGACATCGCCATCGACAACAAAAACGCCGTGAGGCCGAGCATCACCAACAGCGACAACCGACCGCGTGCCACACTCGTAAGCGCCCGCGCCATGCGCTCGCCCAACCCATGAATGCGCATTGCTTCGGCCATGAAGAACGAACCGACGAACAAGAACAACTGCGGTTTGCCAAAACTGCCAAACGCTTGCGCTGGCGACGCGAGCCCGGTAAGCACGGCGCCCACCGCCGCAAACAGTGCAACGACTGCGGCCGGCAAGGCTTCGGTGATCCACCAGGTCACACACAGGGCCATCAGCGCTGGTAGTGCCGGAGCTTTGGTTGTTGACCAATGCCACACCAACAATGCCAACAGCGGCCCGGCCACCAATCCAACTTTTTGTTTGTAATATTCAAAGCGCGAGGCTGCATCGGCGCTGGCCTCAGCGTGCGCGTCAATCTCAGCGTTCGACGGTGGTTCCGTTGATTTGGCCACGACTACGCGGTTTGGGTCCGAGCAAACGCCACGGTGCGGTCCCACGCCAACGCTGCTTCTGCAGCTTGATAAACCCGCGGCCGGCCATCGTTACAAAACGCATGATCCGCTTGGTACACATGAACCTCACAGGTCTTGCCAAGATCCTGCAGGATATGTTGCAGCGCATGCGCCGCCGCCGGTGTCACCCATTCGTCGCGGCTTGCTACATGCATCATCACGGGCGCTTCAACTGACTGCCACTCCGACGGACCCGGCATACCGTAAAACGGCACCACGCCAACCAGCCCCCGCACCTCACACGCTGCACGCAACGCGAGCGATCCGCCCATGCAATACCCGGTGATAATCACGTTGCCGTTACAACGCGGATGAGCCCGCAGCGTGGCCACCGCCGCTGCGATGTCGGCAAGCGCGCGCTCCCGCGGCAACGCAGTCATCAGCTTCTGCGCACGCTCGGCGTCGTCAGCAATTTCACCGCGATACAAATCCGGTGCTAGCGCAACAAAGCCGGCAGCCGACCAACGACCAGCGACATCGCGAATGTGCGAGGTCAGGCCCCACCATTCATGCACCACAATAATACCGCCGACGCGCTGCTCACCAGCCGGTACAGCCAGTGCACCGACAATCGGTTCACCGTTGGCTTCAAAGGTAATAAGGGTGGTTTCAGTGGAGCCGTTCATTGGCTAGGTATACCGCGATTGCACAAAGCACACCGTCGCATCGCTGCGAAAAGCTCACCATGCTAGCGTGGCGGCGTGGACCTCCGCGAACCGCAGTCGACCCAGCGTCACCCTTGGGAACTGGCGCGGTTCGCCGCCATCGTTGACATTGCAGCCGAACATCTACGGGCTGGACAACGCATCTTAGATTTCGGCGCGGGCGACTCCTGGTTGGCACGAGCGCTACAACAACGGTTTGCAAATTATCAGTTGCAGATCGACTGCGTCGATAACTGCAGCACCACCGACGACACCGCCCCCAAGGTTCGGCAACTCACCGCGATTCCGACCGGCCAGCGCTACGAAGTCGTGCTGTTGCTCGACGTGCTCGAACATCTTGCCGACGATCAAGCAACGCTCGCGCGCATCATCCAAGACCACACGGTGCCAGGCGCGATCGTGATTGTCACGTTGCCAGCATGGCCGCAACTGTGGTCGACGCATGATGTCGCTTTGCACCATTATCGCCGCTACACTGCGGCAACTGCCAGAGCCTTAGTGCATGACGCCAATCTCGTGTTGCTACGATCCGGAGGTTGGTTCTATTCGCTGTTGTTGCCGCGCTTGGCCTCGGTGGTATTGGAAAAATTTCGCCCCGTCAGCGTGGCCGTGCCGCATTCAGCTCGGGGCATTCACCCTTGGTTGGCGAGTTTTGCCAGCAGCATATTGTATGCCGATGCACGGCTCGGTACAGCGTTGCGCCGCGTCGTGCCTTGGCCAGGGCTTAGTTGGTGGGGTGTATGTCAAACCCCGAAATAGTTATTCCCTGTTACAACGAACAACACCGGTTGCAACCGGCTGCGGTTGCAGCCCTCGTCGATGCCGGCCTGCACATCATCTTCGTCGATGACGGGTCCACCGATACAACCGCGTTACAATTGCAACAGCTCGCGCAGGATCATCAAACCGCCGTGCGCGTAGTGACGCTGCCCCACAACGTCGGCAAAGCCGAGGCCATTCGCCAGGGCTTCGCGACAACCAGCGCTGCACCATGGCGCGGCTACTGCGACGCCGATGGCGCTGTGCCCGCCAGCGAAGTCATTCGCGTGTTGCACGTTGCGCAACACCAGCCCAACGCCGGCGCCGTCATCGGTTCACGGGTTGGCCTGGCCGGTCGCGCCATCACCCGGCGCGCCACCCGACACTATGCCGGCCGCATCTTTGCGACCGCAGCGTCGCTCACCCTCGATGCGCGCATCTACGATACCCAGTGTGGCCTCAAATGGTTTCGCAATGATGCAACGTTGCACGCCGCGCTGGCCGAACCGTTTACATCACCGTGGCTGTTTGACGTTGAACTGCTTGGACGCTTGCTGTTGCTGTACCAAGCCGATCCGCACATCCTGGCGAATCAGATCTTCGAAGAGCCGTTGTTAGCGTGGCAGGATATTGCCGGCTCGAAGCTGCGCTTGCATGATTTCGCTGCAAGTCCTTGGCAGTTGCTGCGCATTCGCATCGCGCTGCGCCGCTGGCGACGACAAATTAGTGTCGGTGCGACGACGATCGCCGCTCCGCCGTAACGTTTGGTTCTAGCTGAAGCGGAACTACTTACTCGGTCTTCGCAGGCTCATCACCTTCGGCACCGCACACTTTAAGCTTGATCGTAGTTTTTTCAGCGAGGGTTTTGAGGTCGAGGACCACCAATTCTCCGCGCCGGCCACCACGCAACGAACCCAACATTGCTTTTTTGCCAGCGATGAAGTCAGCACCGATAAACGGTCCAACCGCAGGATCGATGGAGCCCTTGCACTTGCCCGCAACTTCGCTGCCATCCATTGACCAGTACGAAGCCAACTCTTTTGGCGTGCAGGTAAACTTAGGCAACTTGCGGACCAACTTGGTGCGTTTGCCGGTCGAAACTTCGACGCTGTACAGCGCCGACATCCCAGCTTCCGAAACACCTACGTGGTCGGCGTCGAGCACCGACAATGAACCGGCATGAACTGAAACCGGATCTTTTTCTTTAGGATTTGGCGAGCCCACCGTGCCTAAGCCTTTGCCATCGGATTTAAACATCCACACCTTGGTGGAGGACGGCGATTCACCGGCTGCGACGAACACGGTATCACCGACAAACACCATATCGACGACGTTGCCTTTGATCGCATTGTCAGCGAGCTCGGCATCGGCGAGATCAAAATCCGATTTATGTTTTTTGCTTTCAGCATCAAAAATGCTGGCGGTAGAGCCAACCACCACGACGGCGGCAGCACCATCCGTGCTGATCGCAACGTGCGCCGCGCCGGCCGGCAGCTTGGTTGGCGGGCAATAACCACGCGCACAGCCGACCTCAGTTTTCACCATCATGGCGCGGCCTGGCAGCGGTGCTGGCTCGCGATAGGTTAGCCCGCCCGTGGCTTTGTCGATGGTCCAACAAGCGATTTGGCCCAACGCTCGTTCGCTATCAGTATCGTTGCCACACAACACAACATCTTCGCCCGAAAGCGCGACTTGTAAGTTGAGTTTTTCTTCAGGCAAACAAGAACTGCCTTCAGGCACAATGGCGTGAATCGCGCTGGCGCGTTCGCGGGCGTAGTCCGCCTCGGTTTTGCCTTTGCCGGGCTTTTTGATTGCGATTTTTGTCTTGGGTTTGCTCGTAGTTTTTTTACTCGAACCACCACAGCTGGCGACTAGCGACGCAGCTGCTACACCAACCAAAATTGCACTAAACGAAAAACCCAATGCTCGCGAAGTCATGGTTATTTGTACGATCGAGACCAAGCTGATACAAGGAGACGTGGTGCCAAGACGAAGCCGGATCGAACGAAACACGAAAGAGACCCAAATTGCCCTGGAGCTTGGTGTCGACGGCACTGGGACACGCGAAATCGTGACTCCGATACCGTTTTTGACCCATATGCTCGACGCATTTGCCCGCCATGGCATGTTCGATTTGACCGTGCGTGCCGCTGGCGATATCGAAATCGACGGCCACCACACCGTCGAAGATGTCGGCCTGGCGCTGGGTTCCGCCATGGAGCAGGCCCTCGGCGATCGGGCCGGCTTGGTGCGCTATGGCTCGGCCACCTTGCCCATGGACGAAGTCTTGGCCACGGTTGCTGTCGATTTTTGCGGCCGGCCGGCTTTTGTGTGGAATGTCAAAGGGTTAGACGGAAAATGGATTGGCACGTTTGATTGCGAGCTGGCCAAAGAATTCTTTGCCGCGTTCGCCACCCGAGCCCAATGCAACTTGCATGTGTTGCTGCACTACAG
>JAYWHS010000458.1:0-3895 GCA_043777635.1 Kofleriaceae bacterium
GACGACGAATGGATTGAATTGCGCAACGATAGCGCGATGCCGGTGAATATCGCCGGCTGGGTACTGCGGGTTAGCGACGCTGAAGTGAAAGACACCGTATTGGGTATGCAAGGCACGTTAGCGTTCTCGGTTGGCTCGACAATTACTGCGCTGCAACCCGGCGGCTTCGTTGTGATCGGCAACCCAACGGGCACGATGGCAACCGATACATTTGTCACGTTGCGGATGCCTGATGGTACCATTATCGACGACGTTGAAATCGGCGGATTATCGTTGAGTCGTGATGCTGAACGTGATGGCGTCGGTGACGGCGCGCCGGCTGCTAGTGCCAACGGTTTTGCCCGTGGCTCGTTCGACGAATCAATTGCACGGCCGGTGGGCGCGCTCGACAGCGACAACGATATTGTAGATTTTGACGCGCTTTACGCAACGCCGGGCCGAGCCAACACGCAGCCGATACGGCCGGTTGAAAATGTTGCGCCGTTACTGCTCGGGCACACCACGGGCACCGGGCTTGCGGTTTCGACCGCGATCAACTTGCAGTTCAATGAAGCGGTTGATGTAACGTCGATCGATGCGATTGGTGCATTGACACTAACGATCGGCGCGGTGCCGCTGATCACCGGCGCTGCCAAGTTTGCCGACGACGATCATACCGTTATTATCAATCCGATCGGCGTGTTTCCGTTTGGCGCAACCATCACGGTTACTATCAAAGGGGGCGTTGGGGGCGTCCGTGACTTGGCCGGCAATCCGCTCGCCGCCAATCAACAATTCTCGATTACCACGGAAGCTGCGCCGGTCGATCCAAGTGCGGCGCGTCTCAATGAAGTCTGCGCATCGCCTGTACAAGACTGGAATGACAGCAGTGGTGGCAACGCAATCCCGTTCGATGGTGTACCTGGCAATGGCCAAGTCACCAGCGAGGACGAGTGGGTTGAATTGTTAAACTCAGCGGCGGGCGTTACCAATTTTAGTAACTACACCCTAACCGTGTACGCTGGCCCGACATTGTTGCAAGAAGCTCGACTCGTCACGCGGCTCACCACACTCAATACCCGCGTAGTCGGCACCGGCACGTTGTCAGCTGCTCGCACCGGTGACCGTTTGGTGATCGGCAATCCGGTTGGTGCAATTCCAGCCAGCTGCTTTCTCGAATTGCGCAATGCCAGTGGCACGTTGATCGACCACATGGAACTCGGCGGTAACTTCCTGAGTACCGATCGTGGTGGCGATGGCGTCAACAACGGCGCGCCTGGCGCAGGCCAAGATGGCAATTCCTCCAGCTTCCTCGACGAGACCATCGGTCGCGGACCTGATGGCGTGGATACCGGCAGCGACGTGCTCGATTGGGAATACCAAAGCGCGACGCTCGGCACCGCGAACTAGCACTTCGTACAAGTCCCCGCATATCTCGCGTCGAGCGGCGCAAAAATTGCGCGAATCCGCTGCGGAAGTGGCGGGAATCTGCGGCTACACGTTGGTTTGAGATTTGCACTTCGTGTCGCTATGGCACGAGACAAACATCTGGTTCGCTGGCTCGCCCTCGGCGGCAGCGTGCTGGCACTTGCAGCGTTTTTTGGCTACCGCTGGTGGCGTCCGACCGATGTCGAAATCGCCCAGGTGGTGCGTGGCCGCGCGGTCGAAGCAGTCTACGCCACCGGTACCGTTGAGCCTCGGCACAAGGCTGTGGTTAAGGCACGGCTCAGCGAGCATGTCGCAACATTGTTGGTCAACGCCGGTGACAAGGTAACGGCTGGCCAATTGTTGGCGCGCATTGAAAATCCACTGCATACATTTGCGTTGGCGCAAGGCAAAATCGAGCTGGATAAAGCCAAGACGCAAGCGGGCAAGGCGTCGCCGCAACTCGCTGGGCTACAAGCGCAAGCCAAGGTGTGGCGGGCGCAATGGGACCTCGCCCGCATCGAACTTCAACGCACCGAAAAACTTGCAGCAGCTGGCGTGGTAACCACCCAAGAACTTGATGTTGCCCGCGCCAAAGCTGCGCAGTTGGGCGCACAGGTTGCTGCTGCGGAAAGCCAACAGCGATCGACCCAATTGGAATTGGGTTCGTCGCGCGATCAACTCGCCACGCGAGTGCAGTCGTTAGCCAGTGAAGTGGACGATGGGTTGGTGTATTCGCCGATTGCCGGCGTGGTGCTGCGTCGCGATGTTGAGTTGGGTGAAGTCGTTGCCCAAAATCAAACCCTGTTTGAAATTGCGGTGGTCGATGACTTGCTGATCGAATTACGCGTCGACGAAGCCGATATCGCCCGCGTAAAAGACGGTACCGGCGATGGCATTGGCGGGTCTGAGGTGGCCTTGTCGTTTTACGCATTTCCTGGGCAAGCATTCGCTGGCCATGTGGTTACCGTGATGCCGGAGCCCGATCGGGTGCGGCGGTCGTACACGGTGAAGGTCAAGCTCGACGCGGCGATCGCTGGTTTGCGGGTGGGCATGACCGCCGAGGCCAACATTATCATCGAGCGTAAAGAGGGTGTGCTATTGCTGCCGGCCGAAGCATTGGCCAATGGTGAGGCCTGGTTTGCCGTTGATGGCCATGCGATTCGGCGTCCCGTAACCGTCGGCATTCGCGATTTGGTCAACGTTGAAGTAATTGCAGGTGCGGCGCTCGGGGATCAAGCCATCGTCAATGCCAAGGTTACACGCTTGAAACCAGGTCAACGTGTACGAACCACGGTGGCCGCTCAACGTGACACTAGCGCGCCGCGGTCCACTCCATGAAAGCGGAGCTATTCATCGCCGCGCGACAGTTATGGCATCGCAAGCTGCTCAATAGCATCTCGGTGCTCGGCGTCACCCTCGGCGTACTGACGCTGATTGCGATCACCGGCATGATGCGCGGCTTTCAAACAAAATTTCTCGATACCATTTTAGCAACCAGTCCGCATGTCGTGCTTTTTGATCAAACGTTAGGGGATGTCCGGCCCGTGGTTGATACGTTGTTGGGTGGCCCCACGGCTACCCATGTGTCGCGCCAAGCCAGCACTGATCGGCAGCAACGGATTATTCGGCCGCGTGAAACCGTGGCGGCAATTCGTTCGCTGCATGGTGTTACCGCCGTGGCGGCCTTGGTGGTTGGTAGCGCCATGGCCTCGGTCGGCAGCAAAGAACTGCCCATCGAGATTCGGGGCATTGAGCCCGCGGTGCAGGAACTCGTCACTCCGTTGAGCGGTTGGATTGTTGAAGGTTCGCTTAACGACATCAGTGTGGCCGGCGACGGCGCGATGCTTGGTCGGCAGTTGGCAGATCTGCTGGGGGTTAAGCTGGGCGACAATGTTGCGTGCGCATCGGCGCGCGGGGTTCGGGTCAGTGTGCGGGTGGCGGTAATTTTTGAAAGTGGGATCGCCGTGCTCGACAAAAGCCGCGTCTATGTGGCCACGCGGTTAGCGCAGACGATCTTAGGGCGTGGTGATGCCATCGATCGCATTGAAATCCGTCTGGTGAATCCCGCCGTCGCACCGGCGGTGACCGCACGTATCGAGGGCTTGTTTGGCTACGATGCGGAGAGTTGGCAAGCCACCAACGCAAGTATGCTCAGTGTTTTCGCACAGCAGAACTTGATCACGGGGCTTATGATTGGGGCGGTATTGTTGGTGGGCGGTTTTGGCATTTTGTCGATTCAAATTATGATCGTGTTGGAAAAACGCCGCGACATCGCGTTGCTCAAGAGTGTTGGTTACTCAGCTCGCAACGTGCTTACGATTTTTCTGGTGCAAGGCGCGGTGGTTGCAGTGATTGGCGCGATGTTGGGCTCGGGGCTCGGCCATTTGATGCTGATGTGGATGCGTACGGTGCGCACTGTATCGGGCATGGGCTACAGCAAACCGTCGACGTTTACGATTTATGAGCGGCCGATTGTCTATCTTTTGGC
>JAYWHS010000459.1:0-3891 GCA_043777635.1 Kofleriaceae bacterium
AAACCCAAAGATACCTATCGAGCCGGCGACGAAATCCGTTTCAAATACGATCAACGCGAAGTCACCATCATTGGTGATTCCGGTGACGTGACGATCCAAGGCAACAAACCACGGTTGTTTTTTAACTTGGTCGTGTGGTTGCACACCGCACGCGCCAAGCCAGCGTGGAAATACGTTGCCGATGTCTACGCGGTGATGCTGTTGTACTTGGCACTGTCCGGCATCTTCATGATCAAAGGTCGGCTTGGCCTCAAATGGCGAGGCGCAACCTTGGTCGCGATCGGTGTCGCCGTGCCGGTGCTGTATGTGACCTTTGCTGGCGGCCCAGGCCGCAGTGCGCCGAAAGTCGACGACGCCGCAGAAGCGGCGAAGGCTGCCAAGAAATCTCCCGCTACTGCCGACGAAACTGGTGCCGCTGGCGAGCCCGGTGATGAAGGTCCGCCGATGCGACCCATGGTGCGTCGACCGCCACCGCCGCCGAGTGATGCGGCCGTTGCTGCGCCGAGTGATGCTGCGGCTGCGCCGAAATAAAGATTTTGCCGACCGCGACTCGCGGCATGGTGCGGTGCGCTTGCTACGTCTCAGGTGCGACGGTCAATTTGCAAAATTCCTGCCGGCGTAGAAAATTCCTGCATTGAGGAATCACACTGCATGATTTCCAAACGAGGTTGAACGATTCACCGAATTGTCACAACCTTGCGTTGCTAATCGATCGCGCGATCCTGTAGTGGGCTTAGTGACCAAGCGGCGTACCGATCAGGTCGTGGCGACCGGGCCGATGCCGTGGATCGAAAGCAACTGGGCCTATGATACGCTGGGGCGGGTGACGTCGCAGACGGTGCAAAAAGGTGCGAATGTCGGCGGTGCAGCGCAAGGCGTGGCGCAGCAAGAGCTTACGTATTTCGGCAATGATGATCCATCGTCGTTATTTCATGTGATGCGCGACGGAATATCTGTGAGTAAAAAAGATTATACGTTTGGCTACGATTGGCGGCACCAGCTCATCAGTACGGTCGCGGTACAAAGTGCTTTGGCGGTTGCACCATACATGCAAGACGGCGAAGCGTTTCGCGGCACGTATGGGTATGGCTCGGCAGGGCGGCTGAACAACGCAGATGTTGGCGTAGGCCTTGGCGCTCTGCCGGGTAGCGAAGTGAAAGTACGCAAGGTGGATTACTGTTATCAAACCAGCGACAAAGAACAGGTCAGCGCGTTGCGGTTGAACACCGCCGGCACTATCAAACAATGTGATCCTGGGATTCGTGATCCACATGATGCGGTATTGCCCGGTGAACTTGCGCCGAATCAAACATCGGCGAGCCCGACCTACGCGAGCTATCGCTACGATGATGCAGGCAACCAAACCGAGCGGTATTATCCAGCGGGTTCACCGGGAGCAAGTGGCGCGCTGAGCGAAACCGATTTTTATGTTTACGATGGTGAAAATCGTTTGCGCCGAGTGACCAAGAAGATCGGTGCCGTGGTTACTGGCAGCGAAGAATATTGGTACGACGAAAAAGGCGCACGGGTCGGGGTGTTGAAACGCGACGCGGCCGGCGTGAAGCAAGAATTGCGCTGGTTTATCGGCGATACCCAAGCGCACTATGATGCGGCTGGTGCGGTGACCAAAGTGTATTCGCACTTGTCGTTAGGCACGCCGATTGCGCGGGTCGAGCGCACCGGCAATGCGAATAGCGCAACGGCGGTCGAGTATCAGTTTCATGGCTTGGCCAGCAATACGTCGGCTGCTGTGGCGAGCGACGGTGTGGTGAATGCCAACATGGCGTATGCACCGTATGGCGAGTTGATAGAGGCGCAGCAGGCCAGTGCTGCGGTTGGGGTGCCGGTGCATCAGCGGCGGATGAATGACAAGTACGTCGATGAGTTGGGCGGCTTGGCGTATTACGGGGCAAGGTATTACGACAAGGTGCTGATTGGCTGGACGCAGGCGGACCCGAAGTATCGGTTTGCGCCGGATGCGGCGTGGAAGGAGCCACGGCGCGGGAATTTGTATATGTTTGTGGTAGGGAATTCCTTGCGCTATCTCGATCCAGACGGACGAGACTTTATTTTGACGGGGGGCGACAATGATAAAAAACGTGGCGAAGACCTAGCAGCTTGCAATGAAGTTGTTGGTGATCAAGCCCAATGTTTCGCAAAGCGAGGCGACGACGGTCAGTGGCATTTGCAAATCACGCAAACTGCGGAGCAAGCCAAACGATCCAGCGAAGAAACCACGGCATTGGTATTGATGTCGTCAAGCGGCGATGTTTTGATAATCGACAATGTCAATCCCGGTGCTGATAAGAACGATGCCAAACGACACGAGGATGAGAAGCTGACGCAAAATGGTGGAGCAACAACTGACAATAGAGCTGCCAAAGTAAAGGTCGATGGCAAAGACAAGGATCGAATAGCTAAAGTTACGGTTAACTGGAACTACGTCACGAGTCACTCCGTACCCGGCAAGGCGAGAGTCGGGCGATCATCGCCCGTGCAGATGACAAACGGCGATTTGCTGGTTCACGAAGTGCTGGGCCACGCACCAGATCAAGACCACACGCCGAACAACACGAATGACCGCGAAAATCGTGCCATTGATGTGGAAAATAGATTTCGAGCGAAAGACCCGGGCAATCGAGGACCTCAACGTGCGCGTGTTCAAGGACCAGGACGTTAACGTGCGCATGTCAAAGAGTTGGGCAGTTGTGCTCCATATTCTTTTCGGTGCGTGTTGTGGTGGCACAAGGTACACTGGTCTTGCCGATCAACCCGGGCCACTTGATAACGGGCATGCCGACTATTTATACTTTGGGCCCGATAATAAGTATCCCATGCTTAAAGGACCCAAAGACGACGCGTTCAAAATTGATGTGCCAATGACGCTTTGTTCCGACAACGAAATGCTCCTGCGATTTAGTCCACGCGAGGGAGGGGTAGAAGTGATGCAGGCTGCAGTGACTTGCCCCTCATCGTCAGTAGCGGAAATTGAAGGTGAGACAAGTGAGCAATTTGACGCGAAACTGCAGATCCAAAAGCAAGCTCTTGTCGCAGGCTTGGTTAGCGCAGGTTTTGTGGTTGAGGCTGAAGCGATATTTAGTCGAGGCTCTGTTCATGCGCGATTTCGACGGAACGAGTGGTATGGCGAAATCTATTTCGTGGTCGGACAAAAGTGGCGGGCCTACTACGCGATCATGCAACGCGCGAAACTGGAGGGGCAGCCGAAATGCTGGGACAGGCGAGTCAAAAATACTCCAAAGTTCAGCTCTTCCCTGAGCCATGGGTCAACCCAATTTCCAACAGAATGCTAGGTAGTGTCCCCATAATCGGTTTTAAAAAGTTGGATCATTTCGATCGGTTAGCAAATTGTAGCTTGGCGGGGATCGCCAAGACCTGCATTATTTGATCTACCTAGCTATGGTTGATCTTCCATCGCGGCACGCGCTTTCCGACGAACAATGGCAACGGGTCGCGACATTACTGCCCGCCGAGCGCGGCCGCCGTGCGCGGCCGGCGCTCTTGCCGAATCGAATATTTTTACACGCCGTCTATTTCTTCATCCGCACCGGGGTGCCGTGGCGCGACCTGCCCAAAGAATTTGGTCCGTGGAAAACCATTTTTAACAAATTCAATCGGTGGTCAAAAGCGGGCATCTTCGACGAGGTTTTACGTGCCTTGCAAACCGATATCGATCGCGAAGCCGCCATGCTCGATGGCTCCTATATCCGCACCCACCAAGATGCGCGTGGCGGAAAAGGGGGGCGCAAAATCAAGCGATCGGCAAATCGCGCGGCGGGCGCACCACGAAACTCCATTGCCTCGTCGACGGGCTTGGCAATCCGCTCGCGTTCCTCCTCACGCCGGGTGACGTCCACGATATAACGCCCGCGC
>JAYWHS010000460.1:0-13986 GCA_043777635.1 Kofleriaceae bacterium
TCATATTCTTTGCCGCTGTCTTTGCTGCCAGGATCTTCGGAAAACTGTTTCATCAATGCAGTCATTTTGCTGCCAGCTCGCAGCTTAGCTTTTACGTTGAGCGCCAGTTTGTCAGCATCACTTTTACTACGAGCTTTGGCGCGTTCATCCAAGGTACCACTCTTGGCTGCCGGCACATCGCGCCAGCCGATCAACACATGTTGCACAAAGACGGTGCCCTGCACGGGCGGCCGCGCCAAGATCGCATTCGACTCGACAGGGTCGGCAGGCGGAGGCGACACCCGCAGTACGACATGATAACCAACGTCGGTGCGCACAATGCCAACTTCATTGAGCTGCAAGCGCAAGGCGAGCTGTTTAAATGCCGGCAATAGGGCGGTTGTTGAAGTGACTACAATCGGTTCGCTAGTGCTCGCAGAATCCTCCGATAGCTCGGTGATTATTGAGTCGATCTCGTCGGGATGCAGCTGCAATCGTACCGCAATCGAGTTCGCCAACTCAGCTGCGGCGGCATTGCTGCGAGTTTGCGCGGCGAGACCCAAGCTTCCTTCATACACCACAGCAAGATCCTCCCAGGCTAGCAGAACATGCTTGACCTGAACTTCATCAGCGACGGTGGCGCGCTGTAAAATTGCCGTGGTGTCGATATCCCGAGGCTCAGCGACAGCGACCTTTTTCGGTGCTGACGCATCGACCCAAGGGTCAGCCTGTGGCACCTCCATCACAATCGATTTTGGTTGCAGCTCGACAGGTGGCTTTGCCGGCACCACCGACACCCCTGATGCCACCGGCACCGGCGTGTTGTGACATCCCGAAGTCGCAACCAACAGCCCAACCACCAGGGTTCGCGGCATGCACGCAAAGAAATACGATTTCATAAGCATTTTACTACAGCGAACCAACCCAGATACGTGACCCATGCAACGCGCACATATCCGGCCAACTCCCGCCGCCGAGGAGCACCATGGCAATTTTGCCGTCGGCGAGAACGCTTGCTTTCAAAGCGCTGCCTTTGAATTCAACGGCGGTGTCGGTACCTTTACCTTCTTCGCTGGCGCAGGCCAAGCCGTCCGGCAAGCCAACCGTCGCGGCTTTGTCGTTGATCATGATGTTGGCGGTTGCCACTGCAGCATCACCCGCTGGCACGTTGCCGAGCGTAGCGGCAACCGGGGTTTGTACCGACCAGCCTTTCAGTTCAGTAGCAGTTTTGCCGATGTTTGTGGTAGCAGCCGCCGTCACGGCAAGTTCGCCGTCACCGCTCGCCTCTGAGGCTTCCACGATCGCGTGCGTGGCAAGCGTTTTGTGGCTGGCCACATCTATGATTGCAACGGACAGCGCCGTGAAGCCGCGACCACTGTCATCTGGAGTGAAAGCGATCGCAACCTGTTTGCCATCGGGGCTCACCGCAACTTGACTACAAACCTCGGCTTGCTTCGCTGTACCAATACAGGTACCCAACCAGCCGGCAACGTCACCCCCACCGGTTGTCGGGGTGGTGGTTGATGCGGCTTTGCCGCCACAGGCCGCAAGTAGAATAAGTGAGCCAATGAATATAGATTTCATGGCGGGAGTCTTCCACATGAAATCCGTTGCTGCAAGGCGCTCAAGGGCAGCATGGCCGTCACTTCGCGGTGACACCGTAACTCGCGTAGAGTTTACTCGGTGCGCTGAATGATGTGAAAACCGAAATCGGTTTTCACGACGCCAGTTTCACCAACGTTGAGGCGCAAACCTAACGCTTTGAATGGCTCAACCAGGCTGGCTTCGGGCGTAACGTCATAGCTGGTGCCAGATGTAGCGGAACCTGGATCTTCCGAAAGTTCGGTCATCAATGGCTCGATTTTGCCTTTGGCATTGAGCGCGGCCACAGTTTTTTTGATCAGCGCTTCAAGTTCCGCGCGCGTGCGTTTTTTACCGCGAGGATCACCGTCGGGCCGACCGCTGGTGCTGTCCGACAATAAGATGTGTTTGACCTTGGCGATTTTGGTCACGGGCTGCCGCGCCAGGATATCCGCCGATTCCAAGGCATCGGGTGGTGGCGGCGCCATACGCTTGATCACATGCCAACCAAACGGCGAACGGATCATACCGGCCTCGCCGATTTTTAGCCGCAACGACAGTTTTTTGAATGGCTCGACAAACGGCGTATTCTCGTTGATCTCATAGTCTTTGCCGGTGTCTTTGGTGCCTGGATCTTCAGAGAATTCTTTCATCAGCGCAATCATGTCGCCGCCAGCGACCACTTTTGCCAACACCGTCGAAGCGACCTTGTCGGCATCGGCTTTGGTGCGGGTCGCGGCGCGTGGATCGACCGGGCGCTGTGACGCCGCAGGTACATCTTTCCAGCCGATCAAAACATGTTGCACGCGCACCGAACCTGGCTCGGCTTGCCGGGCCAGAATTGCGGCTGGTTCCAATGGATCCAAGGCTGGAGGCGCCACGCGCTCGATCACATGGTAACCGAATTGAGTTTTAACCAACCCAACTTCTTTATCTTTGAGCCGCAACGCCAGCTTTTTGAATTCTGGAACGAACTGCGTGGATTCTTTTACTTCGTACGGTTCGCCCGACTTGGCACCTGGATCTTCTGAGTGCTCTTTAACCAACGCATCGATCGAATCGGGTGCAGCGCGCAATTTGACCGCTAATTCCTGCGCCAGTTTTGCTGCTGCGGCGTTGTCGCGAGCTTTAGCTCGTGGGTCCATTTGCGGGCCGTACACCGCCGATAATTCGTTCCACCCCAACAGAACGTGCTTTACAAAAACTTCTTTGGCCGTGTCTGTGCGGGCAAGGATGTCTTTGCTATCGATATCAATGGCCGGAGTGCTCGGCACGTCTGGCACCGGCGGTACCGGCTGATCACTGCCTTGCTGCTCCCCGGTTTCTACTTTGATCGTCTGACTGCTGGCCGTTTGATTTGACGGCTGCTTGAACTTAGATGGTTTTTTTTCGCAGCCCGAAAGAGCCAGCGCCGCGGCCAGTGCCGCAACAACAAAACGGTGTAGCTTCATGGCCGAGACCCTACCCGATCTTGTGCCGCGACACCAAGTGGTGACGGCGGATCGGAACGTTCGCAAACCGCTTAGCTCGACGTTTCGCATCCCCAACCAACCAGCGCACCTAGCCAAAAAAACAACCACAATACCCGCAGGACGGTTAGCGTTGCATTAACTTGCCTGCCGGAAACTCCACCAAACTACTAATATCATGAGATAATTTACATTCTCATGCGACAACACTTCGCAACTTCTGTCGAAAGTTGAACCAAGTTATGCAGCCCGTTGCCGTTTACCGATCACGTGAAGTGACAGTGCCATATCCTCGCTACGCAACGCTAGTTGCACCAGTTTGGCCGATGACTTGGATCGTGGTGACGATCTTGGCAAGTGTTTTTTGGGGAACGGTGCCAGTAAAGGCATTCCTTCAAGAGGGACCTAGCTGGCTCGTGGCGGTCGCGGTGGGGATGTTGCTGCTGCAATGCGCAGCAATATGTTTTTGGCTGCTCCACCGATTCAACAGGCGCAACGACGCGTTCAAAGAATTTACACAGTTTAACCAACCGGTTTGGTGCGCGGTTACTGACGTTCGAATTATCGCAACAACAACAAGTGCTGTCGGCGAAAAGACGAGGGTGCGAGCATCGATTGACAACAACACGGTTGTTGATTTTTCGGTGGAAGCACTGCAAAGGCCTAGATTGCTCGAACTTGGGTTTCTTGCGATACGCAGGTCGAACTGGTCCTATATTGTCGACGGCGCACTAGACCAGCAACAATGCCCGATTCCGACCGTTCCCGATTTGCATTACGCTGCCATCGTGCAAAATCAAACGAACGAGCCAATGCGGTGAGTTAGCAGCGCGACCGTCGTCGGTGAATAAAGCACCGCGGTTGCTATGGAACTACCGAAGGTGGCACCGCTGGCGCCGCGGGTACCACCAGCGCTGCGACACAAATCTGCATCTGTTGTTCAAGTAGACTAAGCTGTGCGATTTGCGCCTCGGTTAAGTCGTGACGATGCAACGAGGCCGGCGTGCGTTTCCAAACCCGGTAGGCTTCTTGGGCAGCTTGAGCGCACAGCGTATCGGTACATTGGCAAACTCGATTACGCGCCTGCTGCACCGCTTCGATCATGGCAACGCTGGCGCGGGGCTTTGGCGATGAACAGGCCAGCGAGCCGAGCACCGATACCACCATCAATGCAATCGCGGACCTCGTGCGCAAACGGCGCATGCAGTTAGTTAGTTGGCGCTACGGCCGAACCAGCTGGTGCCGCCGAACCTTCAGGCAAAACAGGAGTTGGCACCGTCGGTGGCGTCATCTCGCCAGCCGAGCCCGCAGCTGAACCGGCTTTGTCGCGTTGGGTATCGCGGCAAACTTTCATGGCCTTTTCTGACTCCTGCGCCGCTTTCATGACGTCGTCGCCAGGCTTGTTGTCTTTGAGTTCTTTGCGCTTGGCATCGCGCCAAGATTTGTACTCATCCCAGGTTTTGTCAGCGCACGCAGCGTCTGCGCATTTACACATTTTGGCTTTGTAGCCGTCGATTTCACCGACCAAGCCGTTGGCTTTTTTGCCACAAGCAGCGAGACCGAGCACCATCGCGAAGATTGCAATTTTTGACATGGCGGCACGGTCGCACGAGGCCCGCTCGGTCGCAAACCGATCGTTGCCACAATTAGCCAGGTGAGTCGCAGCCATTTGGTGGCGCTTTATCACCAGGGGTTGCGTACAATGGCGGCTATGCGACTGCGACCTTGGCTAAGCTTGGCTTGTGGCACGACGTTGTTGGCAATCCAGCCGCCAACGGCTCGCGCGGATTCTATTGATGTGCTGCGCACCGCGTATGAACATACGCGTTCCCAAGCCGAACAATTGAGTCGAAAATTCGTCAGTCTGCACGATGACATCGCCGCGACCGTGACGGCCGTCGACGATACCGTGCAGTTGGTCGAGCTGTTTTTACAATCGAACATGCCGACCCACGCCGTGGTGACGGCCACCGCCACCCTCGACGCCGGTGGTGAAAGATACGCTGGCAACGGTGCCATCACCGCACATGTGCAAGCTCGCTTGGTCGGTGAGTTTTGTGATGTCGCTTCGGTTGGGATCTTAGCGCGTGGCAGCGGCGGGATTAGTGGCAACGGCGGCACGGGCACGGGTGAAGTTCGCGCATGGGGCACTGCGTGTCTGCCTCGCGGGATCACGCTGACGGCCGCCGAGCTCAATGCACCAGACCCAGACGCCGATCCAAACCAGCCACAGGTGCAACTACCGTCGACAACGACGCTCAGCATCATGCCGTTGCGGCTGACAGCCCATGTGGCGCTCAACGCTAGCCCGTCGTTCACCAGCATGCGCAATGAACCGATTCGCACGTTCTCCGAAACCGCGTACGGCTTTGGCGTCGAGGGTGCGCGGCTTTCTTTGTATCGCGCAGACCGCGGCATTTCATTTATTTACGCCAACATCGCGCAACGCTGGGAATGGGCAGGGTTGCCAAAATCGGGCGAAGCTGGCTACGAATTATCTGCGCAGTTCGGTTTTTTTCGGTTGTTCCGCGTGCGCAGCCGCGACGCGTTAGCTGACCGCAGCATCGATATTCTTGATTTCAAATTGCATGGCGTGCGGTTCGTGCGCTCAGCTGCGATTTTGGATTTGGCACCGGTGCGTATCAATGGGTTGTCATTGGGCAGCGACCACCTGTTGGCCGACGCCAGTTTTGGCCTTGGTGCTTCGGGTGGTACCATCACCTCGTCCGACGGTGGCACCGTGATGAACAGCGACGATGTGCCGAAGATCACCACCTGGGTCGGCAAATTCGGCGTCACCGAAGGCAGCCAAGACCAAGCCCTCGGCGTGCAGTTTGTGCGCACCCTCGATAGCAATGTTGCAGCACAACTAGCGTTGGAGAACCGGGTCACCGCCTGGGGCACGTTGAACCAACCCGAATTGCGCAGCCGGGCCGAAATCTTCGGCGGTACCGCCAAGCACTACTTCGATAAAACCACCTCGGGTCAGGAACGCTTCGTCGGCCTAGCGATCAACGTCGACTACGCCGTGGCCAACGAGTGGTGGCTAGGGCTACGAGGTGAAGGCGTAACATCGTACGCGCGCGATGCCACGCTCGACGGCCGTATCAGCGAGAATGGCTTTCGCGGCTTCGCGACGTTGACCTGGACCCGCGACGTGTACTCCAGCGCCCCAGCCGCACTGCCCCACGGCGAGATGGCGACCGACACAACACCGACCCAGTAACGCGCTCAAGACGCGGCACCGTCAAGGTGTTGGCGTGGACGCCTGCGCGACGCCCGCAAACGTAGCCCGAGCTTGCCGCGGCCCCATCCCAACGTCGAGAAGCAGCTCCCATGTGCCGTGCAACGTGATGGCGCGGCTGTCGCGCGTCGCCTCACCTTGATGAAACGTGAACGCATCATAGTCGAGCGCTGCAAACTGTGCTTGCACTTTTGCAATTGCCGCTTGGCCTCCGGCTTCACAAACTTCTTGCACTGCCGCACTGTGGCCAACACAAACCTTGGCGATACACGTTGCCGCAACGCGCGCCGCAACGTCGGCACACGCCAACGCTCGACTGATGCGTTGCCCAGGCGTAAAGCCGGTTTGCTTGATCGAAGCAAACTCGACCAGCGACCACAGCGTCGAACCTAACCGAACACCGAGCCGATGTTCGCCGATCATTACGGCGGTGCCGGTAACTTTGAGTTCAACCGGTGCACTGCCACCGATTTTTTCAAACACAACAACAGGCACCGTCATGCGTTCATCGCGTACTACGACGGCAAGCTGGCGAGCGGTATGACGCGTGGCCATACCCGTGAGCTGCGACTCCAATTCAATGACACCGAGGACCTGCGCCGCCAACGCAGCGATCGCCGCAACTTCGGTTTGCACTTTCGCATTGCTACCATTGGCAGCCACCGCACGATCGATTGCCCCAGCGAGCCTTTTTTCGATCGAACTCGGCAGGTTCGACACCAAGGTTTGCAGCCCCGGCACCTTGGCCGCAGCGGCGGCATCAAGCACGGCGTGGCCAGGCGAGGTGGCAAAAGCTTGGGCAAACTCGGCGATCGTGGCTAACGGTCGCGGGACCAAGCCGGCCCCGGTGAGGTCAATGGTGGTGAACAAGTTGTAGGTAATGGCTGGCATCACGTCCGCAACCGTCGTCGGTGACGTATGCGCGTGTGGCGCCGGAGCGGGCCCGACGACTGCGGCTCGACGGTTTGTGGTGCCGCACGCTGTTAGTGCGGTAGCCCAAAGAGCATGCATCCAAAGTTTTCTCATCGACCAATAACTAAGCAAGTTGCGTGCCACGCACGGAAGGGCTGGGAACGGACTTGGACAAGATTCAGCAGCGTCAACCAGAGAACCGGCGACCAGCCATGTCGGCATGAAGGTGAAAAGTGCACACCTTGCGTCGGTTAGCTGACGCTGCGGGACCGCGGATTGATAATTCAAATCGTTGCAAAATAGCCCCCAACCTTTGGAATCGACTATCATTAGTTTTGATGTTTGCGGAGTTGATACGTGCGGTACGTTTGGGGCTACGGCCCCACGCCCGTATGAGTATAGCTAGCTCGCTAGCAGGGCTCGGGCTGTGGCTGATGATCGGGCTGAGTGTACCAACAGCACTCAACTCGATCATTGAACAGCGCTTCTACCTGCAGCGCGGTGCCCGCTCCGTCGACGTGCGCACGGTGATGATACGGATCGACGACGAAACCGTTGCACAATGGGGACCACCACCGTGGACGTGGGCGCAGGTGCAATCGTTAGTGAACCCCATCTTAGTCGACCGGCCTAGCCATGTGGTCTTGCTCGATAGTGGCCCGCTGATTTTACCGTCGAGCGCAGCGCCAGATCCGCTGACTGCCGCGCAAAACTCCGGCGTGCTGGTGCTACCGAATCAAACCGATTGGTTACGGCAAAGCAGCGTTCGTCGTTACGCCGGCCGCATCACGGCAAATTTTTTCGATGCGCAGGGCATGGCCACCCCGCTCGCGCTGCTGGTCACCAACGTCGGCAATGCACCGACGCCACGTCCGTTAATCGTCAACTTCACCACACCTGAAGCGTTGCCCACGCTGTCGGCCCTGCACGTCGTACGCGACGAAGTGCCGGCTGGTTTGTTCACCGACAAGCTGGTGCTGATTGGACTCACAGGGCACTACGCACCCAGCAGCGTCGAAACTCCGGTCGGCAATTTAGCGCCGGCTGCCGTGCTGGCCCACGGTATCAGCGCGGTGGCAGCACAACAGGCATGGTACGTGGTGCCAGCGTGGCAACAATGGTTGGGCGTTGTCGCGCTGATGTTGTTCATGTTGCGAGTACTCGCGCGCTTGCGGTCGAGTTGGCTCATCGCGATGTCGGCGGCCACGGTGCTAGCACTGGTGGTGGTCGTCGGATATCTATTGTTTCGCGCGGCGATTTTACTCGATTGCGGCGTGCTGCTGTGCGCGACGCTGAGCGCCACGCTGGCTGGCTTGCTGCTTGAACGCAATGAAATGGGCCGCACCATTGATGCCACCCGCCCAGCCTTCGCCAACACGGTGCCGCGCTCCGAAGATCCACAGGCATTGATCGCAAGGTTTCATCAAAGCGCAGCGCGATTTTTGCGAGCCGATACTTCGTTGTGGGCCGACCTACCGATCGGCGGCTGGCACTTAGAAATTCGCAATGCCAACGGTGCGCATGCCGACACCATCGTCGAAAATCGCCGCGATATTCGCCGCAGTCCGTGGAGCGAAGCGTATTTAGCGATGCAACCCAAGTGGTCTAATCGAGAATTTTTCCAAGGCGTCGAGCCCAGCCAAACGCTGCTGGTGCCGGTGGCAAGTCACGGCCGCCTGATCGGCATTTTTGTTTTTGTTGTCACCGCCGAACTGCGCGAAGGCGCGTTGAGCATCATGGAAGACATGGCTGCATCCTTGGGGATTCAGCTCGCTGCTGCTGCCCGCCCGTTGCCAGCAACCAGCCATGCCACCGCGTTGCTTGACCAACTGCAAGACGCATCGCGTGCGGCAGCTGCACTGCGGACCCAACACGCTGAAACCATCGACATCGTGCACGACATTCCAATCGGCATCGTGGTGGCAACAACGTGGGGGCAAATTCGCAGCTATAATCCAGCGATTTTGACGTTCGCGAAGCAATGTGGCATGACGTTGACTCCGGGCCATACGTTCGAAGAATTAGTCACCGCGTTGACCAGCAAGTCACCCGATCAAGTTCACGACTTGTTGCGCGACGTCGCAGTCGATGGCGCACCGTTGCACATCACCACGCCACATCGTGCGCAAATTACGTTAGCGCGGCATGGCGATTCTGGTGAACTTGCCTATGTGAGTTTGACCATGGTGCAGCTGGTCGACGCTGCGCCAAGCCTCGGCGCGCCAGCGGTGAAACCGGCGCCAAGCCTAACACCCACAGCTGCACCGACCAGAACTCGCCGTAAAGGTCCACGCGCCAAAGCGTAGCGACCATGCCTCACGACGTCCTACAACTCTTTCCCGACCGTGGCCTCGATCAATCGATTTTGATCGCAGTGCTCATTGGCGTATTCGTATTGTTGTTCTTCTGTGAAGTTTTCGGCTGGGGCTGGGCTGGCTTGGTAGTGCCGGGCTACCTCGCTTCCGTGTTCGCGGTTGCGCCCCATGCCGGTTATACGATTTGCCTCGAAGCGATTCTGACGTTTATGCTTAGCCGGCTGGTGAGCGACATTTTGTGCAAGCTCACCGGCTGGAGTGCATTTTTTGGCCGCGAACGATTTTTCCTCATCGTGCTGGTGAGCGTCTTGATTCGGCAAAGTTGCGAATTGTGGTTTGTCGCAGCCGCGCTGCAATCGGTCGATAGCGTGTTGGGCACCAAGCTCGCTGCGTTCGACGACTTTTCGTCGATTGGCTTGGTGCTGGTGCCGTTGTTGGCCAACATGTTTTGGAAGCTCACGTTGTCGCGCGGAGTATTCCAAATTGGGGTTTGCGTCGCCATCACCTATTTCATCTTAGCCGTGGTTTTGTTGCCGCATACCAACTTGTCGTTTGCGTCGTTCGAATCTACGTACGAAGACGTGGCGTTGGACTTTCTTGGCTCGCCCAAGGCCTACATCATCTTGCTGACCACGGCATTTGCCGCAGCGTATGGCAACCTGGTGTACGGCTGGGACTACAACGGCATCTTAGTACCGTCGCTGTTAGCGCTCACCTGGTTTACCCCGATGACGTTGGTCATTACGATCGCCGAGGCCTTGGTGCTGCTCTATGCCACCAAAGCTTTTGTAAAATTACCGTTCATCAAACAGCTCAACCTAGAAGGGCCACGCAAAGTAACCACGGTTTTCACCGTGGGCTTTTTGCTCAAGTTTGGCGTCGGCTGGCTGTTGGCGTGGCTGGCGCCGAGCGTGAGCATCACCGAATATTTTGGATTTGGCTATGTGCTCACCAGCTTGTTGGCGGTCAAGATGCTCACCGTCAAAAAGATTGGGCGGGTGATGTTTCCGTCGGTCGCGGTTTCATTATTCGGCTTTATCGTAGGCTCTGGAGTCGGCTTGATGCTGCATTTGTGGCTGCCGTATTTTGACAGTAGCAAGCCCACCCTGCCGCAGTCGATCGATGCCGTGCATCGTTTGTGGCGCGATGACCTCAGCGCCACGGCAGCCGCGAGCGCAAGCGCGCGATATTGGGCAGAACCAACCACCACGAAACAGCAAAAAGCGACGCGCGAGTTCTGGCGCAGTGCGAGTGACCTAGCCAATGCGATAACGACCGATACCGCAGCGGTGGTCGCTGCGGCGACAGCGGCGCATATGCGGGTCATCGACGATGGGCCCCAGGCCAACCGCGTAGTGCTCACCGAACAGGGCGATGCCAATGCGGTGCGTACCGGTGCGCCAACTGCGCTGCTGTGGCTAAAACGCAAAGGCCCGCTCGTGCTGGTGGCCCATCCGTTGCGACAACCACAGGCTGCGTTGGTTGGTTTCCGCCTATGCCAAGCCATGGCTTGTCGCATGTTATTGATCGCCGGCACCGACGATAAATCGGATGACTATGCAGCTAGTACCCAAGCCGCACTCACCCAGCTCAACTTGCCCGTGATCGAAATTCAGATCGAGCCGGAGGCTACGTCGACCGCACTGCAAATTGCCGAGCCTTTACCGGGCACAATCGCGTTGGCCGCGCTCGAAAGCTTGCTGCCGAACAAGCTACGGTCGGGCGATGTGACGTGGGCTCCGCACCAACGGCGCGGCAGCACCAACCAAGTTGGCTGGGCAACCCTGCGGTTAACCACCGGTGATGCCAGTGGACTGCTGAGCAACATCGTGGCACTGGCCCCCGCTCCGCGTGACAATATCGTTGGCACCAGCGACGACCCGCGCTCACTAGAGCAGTGGGTCTATCAGCATCGCGACCAAGCGTTACACGCTACCGCGACCGCACCTGCAACCGAACTCGACTATCTGGTACTGCAACATCAGATACTACCGCAGTTGATCAGCCCAACATTAAGCCCAGCGTGGAAAGCCCAACTTGCCGCCGCCGTCGGGCTTGAAATGACTGTGCTGCGTCATGCTCGCAGCGGCCAAGGCGAAGTGCAAGCATTCGCGGGCACCGCCGAACACCAGTGGTTTCTACTGGCGATTGCAAATCAAATCAGCGCTCAGCCGAAGGTGGAGCCTACGAGCGGACGCTCGGAAACGTCGCCGGTAGTGGAGCCTACGAGCAGACGCTCGGAAACGTCGCCGCTCGCGTTGATTGCCCCGGTGCGCGAAGAACTTGGTACCAGTGAACTTGCGACGCAAGCGTTTGTCCGCAGTGATGCCAGCGTGTTGCTGATCAACCTAGTTAGCCGCGAGGCCGACACGTCGACCCAAGCGGCCGCGCACGTTTGGTTCGCAGCGCATCTAGCGTTGGCGCAAATGTGGAATTCGTCGTCGGCAACGTTGGTTCACATCCGCGGCGTGAGTGCAGCTCGTGGCCTACAATCTGACTTGATGGTGTCACTCGGTCGCCCCGTGCTTGACCCAGCGCGGGTTGCTGCACCACTGGCGGCGCTGGTCGCACCAACCGGCAGCATCGGGCAGTTTGCCGAGTCGCAACGTTGGGTCGATGGCCAAGCCGACGTGGTGCCACTGCTTGCAAGTAGTTCACCTGCGATGACCTATCAACGTCGCTTAGGTGGCCCGACCGTACTGTTTGCGTGGTTTTCCGAGGCCGCGCGTCGTCGGCAACTCGGCGGCACGGCCATGAGTCAGCCTCAAGCCACGGCAGCGGCGTTGCAGTTAGTCTTTGTCGACGCCGAGCCGATGGTCGCGCTGCGCCAAGCACAGCCGCACACGATGCGCAGCACGCGCGCAGCCTACGACCAAGCCTGCCGGGCCGCATTGGCATACGCGCGCACCGTCGATCCGGCGTTACTCACGAGCTTGAGTGCGCAAGCGCAAGCGCTGGTGACGTTGGGGTATTCACCCAAACAGCGCCGGCCCTACATCTTGATTGCGGCACCACCTGGGCCGCCGCAGGCACCTGGCTATTTGCTTTGGATGGGCGACAACCTTATCGACCCCCAACCGCAACTGCTTGAGCTATCGCCGTGAAGCGTTATATCGCCGTCGCTGTCGTAGTACTTGGCGTCGCGTTTGGTTCGCGCACCGCACTGCAAGCGATCGCTCGACGGCAAGCCCGCGATGAACAACGTGGCCATGTCGAACGCGCAATGTTGTACGAAGTGAGCGATACCTGGCAACCGACCTTCGCGATCGCCAGCGCGCAACGGCTGATCAAACTAAGCGCTAGCGCGCAAATGCCGAATGGCTACGACCGCACCATACTGATTCATTGGGGCTACGATCTAATCCTACGCAACGGTACTACCGTGTTGTGGCAACGACAAATTTTTTTCGAGTCCAGGCAAAGCCGCAGCCAGCCAGACGGTGATGGTCTGATGCGCCGCGCGGTTGCCGCGTTTGACGATCGCGAATTTTCTGACGTCCGCGAAGCGTGGATCAACATGCCCCGCGCGCCAGCCAATGCCACCTTGCAAATTCGGCTCACCGACAATAGCGACATGCCCCACCTGACCGGTGTGCGCATTTTCGTCGCAGAACCACGCGACCCAGCAGACCGCCAACAAGCGGCCGCCGAGCTAGTCCCGCTGCAACTCGATCGGATGATGCAACGCACTGGCCAACTCGCGGGCGCATTGGTTAGCCCCGAGCAAATTGACTTCAGTTTACGTACGCGTTGGCGACGGATGCCAGCGCTTGGCGATCACGATGCCGATTACCGGACAATCCGCGTCACGCTGTCCGATTTCCGGACATCAGCGCCGGTGGCGGTCGTGCCGGCCGAGGCCATCAACGTAGATCGGTTTCACTGGGCAGCCATCAACCTGACTGGCCCCGGGACCCTAAGGTTGCAACTGCCGCAAGTCGCAGGCCAAGCGCTGCGCGACGACAAGCTCGGGCGTAACCTCGCTGCCGCGTTACAGTTTGAATGGCGCTTGGCGCAGGTTGACGTAAACCCTGCCAAGCCCAGCCCACCGCTCTACCTACACCTGGTGGACGGCGTCCTGAACCTGCCCTCCGGTGTTGGCACGTTGGTCGTCAGCACGGCCGCTGTCGAACCACAGCGCTTCACCCTCGACGGCGCGCCGGTGTTGCAGTTCGATGGTGATCCCGATACCTCTTTTGAGCCGAACCCACACCGCATAAAAGTTGAACGCATTGATGCCAGCCATCCCGTCGAGATACCGGTGGTTATAGCCGCCAATCCGCGCAGCATTGTTGGCCGGGTTACCCGCCTCGACGCTCGGATCTTGCTCGCCACTGCCGACGCCAATCTCGCACTGACTCAAGATATAACCGCAACGCTGACCGTAAATTTTTTTGATCGCAACGGCAAACCCATCCTGCGGCGCGAGGTGCCGGTGGTTAGCCGCCGTTCGCCGTTTGAAAGCGAAATTGCCGTCGACCGCACG
>JAYWHS010000461.1:0-3889 GCA_043777635.1 Kofleriaceae bacterium
CTCGTTCCATAAAAACACTCTATCACCGGTTTTTTCGACGTCACCGCTGCCTCACTGCGCTGCGAAATACCACTGAAACCAAAAATATCCGCCAACCCAGCCCATCGGTTCGTATCGCCCACATCGCAGCCTTGAACGTGCGTTTCACCCGCTACTCATAGGCACTGCAATTTTTCGTTTAAAAAACACGTCAACACAAATCGAAAAATATTTCTCAAATTCCAATAAAAAATATGTCCGAAAACCGGACATATACCCATACCCGCCGCCGATGTCTCATCCGCCAGTCTTCGCTCTCAAATGCCCGCGACGCGACGGCGGCGCATCAGGCTCCACGCGAGCGCAAACCTACGCGGCCGCGCGGCCAGCCGCAGTGCACTAGTTTAAGCTCCACCTCGCTCCCTCCGGAGCCTCTGTGAGCCGACCGTTCACCCACCCGTTCACCCACCCGACCATAGAAATCACCTCACCGCAGCGGCAATTCAATCGCAGCATCAAACGAGCGGCCACCATCATGCGAGATCGTGATGCTGTGGTCATGCAACAACACAACATCGTTGCCATCAACAGCCCCAGCCACAAACGCGTCTGTGCGCGCAGCGCGAGTTGCCAGTTGGGTACGATCGGCGGCAGCGCTGCCATCATTAAAAAGCGTTGCGGCCGGCGCATCAAGCAAATCAGAAATCGATTCATCCACTGCAATAAAAGACGACATTTCCGGTGCTTCGAGATTCACTTGCACCAAAAACGGCTGTTCAACGGCACTACCACGCGTCGCATGTACCAAAGCCACCGCATCACCTTCGATCGTGGCCAAACGGTGTAATTGGGTTACGCCTGGCAAGGTCAGCGTCGTCCAGTGGTTGGCCGCATCGGCGACATACAACACACCACTGTGATCCGCCACAACAATGCTTGCACCCGCAACAGTGAACACCGGATTGTACATTTGCGCTGGCAATGCGCGGTCGGTCCAGGTTCGACCATCACGGCTAACCAACAAGCCTTGATCATGCATCATCGCTAACGTGGTGCCGGAGGTCACCAAGTTGTAGCCGTGATCGGTGCCACTCGCGACTGTCGTCCAACGTTGGCCGTCGATTGAAGTTTCAATCGAGTACCCCCCGAGTCGATCGCGCAACGCATAGAACGCTTGTTGATGTGCAGTCAATGCCGTCACCGGCGCATCGATTGTATCCAGTTCGAGCCGCGCAAAGGTTGCGCCGCGATCATTCGAAACGTAAAGCGGACCGTCACCAGGGGTGGCCAAGCCACCGCAACCAAAACCGCCCGACACCAAGGTGCTCGTGGAAATCACCACACTGTCGCCAGACTTCGCGATCGCCACCGATTGATCCGACTCGGTCGGGGTGCAGGCAGCAGTGGCGGCGGCGATAAGCGCCATGGAACTGGTCAACAGGGCATTGGTAACGTTGTTCATGGGACTGTCTATTGCGCGTAGGATGCCAAGATCGAATAGTTTCAAGATCTTCATTTATCAAATAAATACGAATACTTGCAATGAATTCTCCAAAGCGCCCAGTCGTCGATTTTCAACTTGGTCGAATTATCGCGACATGGCTGTCGCAGCTGCTGCCCAGCTCACCTGCCGTAGCTTGGGGGATCATGTTCATCTTGATGATCTGCGCAATCATCGGTGGCATCGTGTACTTGATCATGCGCAAGAAAACTGCGGCTAACGCCAGCTAGCGACGCGCCAACGCTCGCAGCGGGGCCCAGCTCTTAGGGCAACTTCGACAGCGCGACCCGGCTAAAATAGACCATGCTCGGATCAAGGCTAGGCGTTGCATCAAGGAAGAAATTGAAAGCAACTCGGCGCACGTGACCGTCGCTGTAGCGCAACACCAGCGTAAAATCTACGAGGTCATACTGCCCGCCTCCAGCGATGTCCTGGCTGGCGTTGTAGCTAGTGAAAAGTAGATTTGTGAAAATGCCGTGATCAACAAAGGTGCCATTTTTATCGAAGGTGATCGTTGGCCGCTGGCCTTCGGGCCAGCTTGAAAAATCGGTACCTTTGACATCGCCGACCGTGGTGTACGTTGCGTTAAGTCGCTTGCCGTCGACGCTGGCACATTTATAAAATGTTGTAGCACCTACTTTGAGCCGAGTAGTGGAGGTAATTTTTAGCACCTCTTTTGAGGCGGCAACTGGAGTTGTAAAATTCACACCGCTGCGCTTGGCAACCGTGAATCGCCCCACCGAGAATTTTGATTCCGTCGTCACGTCGTAGTTCAACAATCCTGTCGCCGGCAACAAACTCAACGAACGCCCATTGTTGAAAAAAACTCGATATTGCGTGTCAGCATTGATTTTGGTCCCTACTACTTCAGGCTCAATGCTAGTCCAAACACCCTCGATGCTTTTGCCCTGCAACGCAGAACTGTTGCCACGAGGCGTTGGCGCTTGCCGGTCCATGGATGCAGTGACATCGCCTACCTTGGCCGACGAGCCTAGTCCCGCATTGACCTTCGTGTTCGAAAACACGACACTTTGGGTGACCGCTTGGATCTCCGCGAGATCAGCTTCGCCGTTGAACAAGCCCAAAACGCTGGTCAGGTAACCGTCGTTCGAAAAGACACTCAAGAAAGCAACGACATCGGATTTTTGATACGTGGCCGCGCTAGCACCTTGCATCACGAGGCTTGCGGATCGCTCCGTGGTGGTAATTTTGGGTTGGGCACTTCCAGCGAAGGGTTCAGCGACCAAACTTTTCCACACATACATAAAATCATTCATCGGCGATGTGGTAGCCGCAACACGCGGATAGATCATGACTAGGCCAATGCCTTTACGTGGATCTTTTTGATACACGGTGACGCCATGTTGCTGCGTCATCTTCCATCCTTTGGGCGCCGTCAAAGTGACATTGTCAATAGTGTCGGCGCTGGCAACACCCCCGACGGCTCTCATCGGCAGGGCAATGAGTAAAAGTGTACACACCATTTTCTTCAACATGTCGTTGTACAGTAGCTGATATTCACGCCACCACGAGCGCGAAGACTCATTGGACACACCGAAACTGCGACACGGATGGCTCGGACTTTCACCTACGCGATACACACGAGGGGCAACAACCCACCACATTTTCGCGATAAGTGCATGCGCGTCGCGGCGGCGCCGTGTCGAGCTAGCGTATGGTCACGCCGTGAGCCGACGCGACAACGCCGAACTGCGCTGCGAACGCTGCCACATGCATGCGCCGTTGTGTATCTGCGCCGAACTACCGCGTTTAGCCACCCGCAGCCGGTTGATCTTGCTGTTGCACTATCGCGAAGCCCGCAAGCCGACCAATACTGGCCTACTCGCTGCGGCATGCCTCCCGCGCACCACTACGTTTGAACTTGGGGAGGGCACCGCCGAGCAACACGCTCAACCTCGTCCGGATTTCGGACAGTTGGTCAGACCTGGCGAACAAGCCGTTTTGCTGTTTCCCACCGATGATGCAATGCCGATTGACAAATGGGTTGCGGCCGTACAGCCGGTAGCCCCGGTCCTGATTGTGCCCGACGGCAACTGGCGCCAAGCCAGCAAAATGCGTGGTCGGCTGCCCGGCCTCGCCTCCTTGCCATGTGTCACGCTGCCCACCGCAGCACCAACCGAATATCGGTTGCGCGCCGAACCCAAGACCGGCGGGCTGGCCACACTCGAAGCGATCGCCCACGCCTTGTTACATCTTGAACTACACGATGGCCCAGTGGTCGCGAGTGAATTGCTGCGGGTGTTTCAACTGATGGTAGAGCGCACCTTGTGGCTGCGCGGCACGATGGCCGCCGACAAGGTGGTTGGAGGAATCCCGCCTGCAGCAATAGCGTTCTACCGTGACCGCGCGCGTGAACTTGATCAATAAGTTTACCTTTCCCTACAGTGC
>JAYWHS010000462.1:0-3889 GCA_043777635.1 Kofleriaceae bacterium
GGGCTGGATGAAACGCTGTGCACCTGTGTGGCCGATGTGTTCCGTGCGATGAAGTTTCCCAAAGGGCACGGCCTTATCCACATCTCCTATCCGTTTACGTTCGCGCCCAGTGCGGCACCAAGTAAAAAGTAAGCAATCTTGGTTTTGCCACCGCGGCGACAACTCGCCAATGATGAGCCCAAATCAAGTTACCATGGCAAGCACCGCTGCAACTACGGACAGCCGGTCGATTCCGTCTGATGATTCCAACCGTTGCCTCGCACTGTCCGTGCTCGCTCCGCACCGATCCGCTGAGCCAACGCGGTTTCGATGGTGTCGCCTAAATTGGCATACGCACGATAGTGCCGTTCAAGCGCCGACAGCTCGGCATCGGCGGCCGGCGCAGCGACCAAGCCAGCCCGTTCGTTGGCAATGCGGGCGCGCAGCGCATTGATTTCGTTTTTTGCGCCTTTGTTATTCATCTCAGAAATCATTGCGGTTGGAGAAAGTACTTTCGCACCGACGGCATCGGCGGTAATTTCCAAATACGCGGCGCGTACCACGACCAACCAATTGGCATGGACCTCACGCATCGCGGCGTTGAAGCCGGGTATCTCGGTTGGGGTTAAGCCAAACGTATCGCCGGTGACTTGTAACGGCGATTCTTGCGAAACATCAAGGTTATCAAACCGGGTGTGGCACTCGGCGGCCCAGCGCCGCAACACCTCAGGCCGCGGATGCGGATACCCCGTGTCTTCGTCGACGGTTTTGGTCGAATCAATTTCGGCTTGCAGTTGTGCAACCTGCGCTTTGAGCGCTGCAATCTCTTCCTGTTGCGCTTGGTCACGCGCACGCATAGCCGCCATCTCAGGCGACTCCGCAGCCGCTAGTCCCGGGCCGGTGCTGGGCAACGATGGCAGCGTCGCAGCGCTGCCCTTGCTCAAAATTTCGGCAGGCGTTGGTCGCCGCTGCGCCGGCACACCGCCGAAGCGCAACATCGCGATCGCAAACGCAGCCAACGCTGCCACGGCGATAATCACACTGAGCCGACGCGCCGATGCTGATGCAAACAACCCAACCAGTGTCGAGCTGGCGTGACTGGATGCAGTAGATGCCGCGGCTGCATCCACCATCGCCGCTAACACGCGCTCGGTAAATGCGGGCGTCGCGCTCAGCGCACCCCACGCACGAGCGGCAAGCTCATGCGCCGGCAGCTCCAACAACGCAGCGTGATCAGCTGAGCTGGCCGCCAAAAGATCGGGTGCAACGGATCCCGCTTCGAGCGTTCGCGCGCGCGGGTTTTCGCGCTGCGCTGCAACCGCGCGTTGCGCAGCGATCGTCAAAATCCAGGTCGATACCCGCGCTGGTCCCAACCCTGGCAACTTTTTCAGATAGTCAAAGATCCGCACGAATACGTCAAGCGCGACGTCTTGTGCTGCAACCTCGTCGCGGTTGCCAGCTACGCCGTAACACAAAGCCACCACACAATCTTGATACAGTTCGATCAACACACGCGCTGCGGCGACATCGCCCTGTGATATGCGGTGCAAGGTTGAGGCATCAATTTCGCGACGGACCAGCATGGTGCCGAGCTTGTTTACCCTACCGCCCGGCGTTGCAGACCCGCGTTGCCGTGCTGATTTTTGGTTCTTCAGCGTCGACCCTAGGGCGTATCGAGTTGGCCTGTCCCTTGCTATTATTCGGTTCGCTTGCTCCGCACCAACTTCGACCTGCAATTAGCAACGTGATTTCAATTATTTACACTGTTATGTCCAACGCACCTTTTCACTCTAGTCAGCCTTTTGTTGCATTTCGCAACGCCGCGTTCGCAGCTCTACTTGCCACCGGGTTGAACGCACTGCTGGGATGCGGTGGCAACGAACCGGGCCAACTTGGCCACGATGCAGCCGTGACAGTGGATGCTCCAAGCGCGCTTGATGCTGAGCTCAACTGTCCTGCTGGCGCGGCCGGTGCCGGATGTGTGCTGGCGCTGTACGCACGCACGCAAAGCAGCTGCGCTGCGAGCGATGTTAGCCAACTGACCATCGAACTCAATGCCCGGCGCTCGCTGGGCCCGCTATGGTTCAACGGCAGCGCCCTGTTCCGCAGTGATGCCCCACGCGCCGTCGCTGGCGATTTTAATGCATGGTCAACCACAGCGTTGCCGACCGCGCGGTTGTGTACCAGTGATTTATTTTTGGCGCGCGGCGCAGTTGCGATCGGTTACTGGCAATACAAAATCGTCGACAACACCGCAACCGGTGCAGCGGCATGGCAACTCGATGTGTACAACCCGGGCTTTGCGTTTGACGCCTTCACTGGCAATGCCGATGGCAAAAACAGCGTACTCAACACCGCCGGTTCGCGCCGTGGCCATCTTGTTGACCTCGGCGCACTATCGTCGACGAGCCTCGGCAACACGCGACGGCTAACCGGTTATCTGCCACCCGATTACAATGCGCCGAGCAATGCAACCCGCACGTACCCGACGCTGTTCATGCATGACGGCCAAAATGTTTTTGATGACACCACCTGCTGCTTTGGTCACACCGGCTGGGAAATTAACGTTGCGCTCGACCGCGAAATTGCTGCTGGTAGGGTTGGGCCAACCATTGTCGTTGCCGCTGATCACGCGGGCGCCAATCGCAATTCCGAATACGGCTGGGCGGTGAGTGCTGGTGGCAAGATCGAAACCTTCGTCGAATTTTTCGTCAACGGCATCGTGCCGCGCGCCGCGCAGTTGGTGCGCGTCGATGCGAGTAAACGTTTTGTCGCCGGCTCTTCGCTGGGTGGTTTGATTTCGATGCGTATCGCCCTCGCCCATCCCGACATGTTTGCCGGTGCCGGTTCATTTTCCGGAGCGTTTTGGCCAGGCCACGATACCCAGACCGCGCTACGCGATCTATTGCCCAGGGTCGGCAAAAAGCAATTCGGAATTTATCTCGACCACGGCGGCACGGTCGCCGCTGGTGGTGATGGCTTGATGGATAGCGTCGAAATTCGCGATCAGCTCGTCGCGTTGGGCTGGAATCGCACCAACTCGCCGCAGTGTACGTTGGGGGGTGATGCGCTTTGTTACTATCATGAGCCCGGGGCGACGCATGACGAGCTAGCGTGGCGCGATCGGGTATGGCGGATGCTGGTGTACTTTTTTCCGGCGTGAGTGAGGCTGGGGAACGATGAGGCTCCCGGCGCGCTGGTGTGAGGGTGGGTGAACGATGAGACTTACGACGCGCTGGAGCGCAGCTGGGTGAACGATGAGGCTCACGAAGGCTCCGGAGGGCGCGAGCTGGAGCCTGCGCGACTGCGGTGCTGATGGCAGCGCGGCCGCGTGAGGCGGTGCTTGCGCGACGTACGCTGCGCCGCCGTCGCGTCGCCGGTGGATCCGAGGTTTGCGTGGAACGGTGGTGCTTTTTGGTGACGCGGGGTGGAGTTGGAGTTTCTGAATTTGATTTGGCGATAGTTGGCGCGGTGCGGTGTTTTGGTTATGAAATATTGCTGGGGGTGGTGCGCTTGACGTCACGCGGCGCTAAACGTTGGGGGTGCACAGGTAGTTTCGGATGCGCGAAAATATTTCAAGCGAGAGCCGATGAGTTGATTTGCCGATCGTTTTTTTGGGCCAAGAAATATCGCTGGGGGTGGTGGGCTTGACGTCACGCGGCGCTAAACGTTGGGGTGCACAGGTAGTTTCGGACGCGCGAAAATATTTCAAGCGAGGGCTGGCGACTTGATTTGGCGATAGTTGGCGCGGTGCGGTGTTTTGGTTATGAAATATCGCTGGGGGTGGTGGGCTTGACGTCACGCGGCGCTAAACCTTGTGGGTGAACAGGCAGTTTCGGATGCGCGAAAAAGTTACATGCGTGGGCGAGTAACTTGATTTGGCGATAGTTGGTGTAGTGCCGGTTTTTGG
>JAYWHS010000463.1:0-3878 GCA_043777635.1 Kofleriaceae bacterium
GTGGCGATTTTACCAACATAAATTGTCCGCAACACCGCAATAACCTGGTGTTCGTCGGCCGCCGCATTGCGCACGGTCAATTGGGTCCAATCGGCCGGATCCGGTCGCGACTCGTTAAAAAATCGATGTTCGATCGAGATCTGATTGCCGCCAACAAGCCGTGTCAGCTCAACCCGGCGATCGCGAATGTAGTCCCAGTACCCTGTTGTCGCGACGATCAACGGCGACGTGGTGTCGCGGTGCAGCAGTGTTGCATGTTGCACGAACCGTTGCCCGGGGTTGCCGTGGTTAACGGGTTGGTCAAAACCTAGCCTAAAGGCACGATACCCTGGCACTTCGGTTGGCATTTCGTCGACGACAAGCCCTGGCAACGCTTGCAGGCGGATCAGAATATCGCGGCTGTCGGCATCTGCCGCGCCCGCGTCGCTGCTGGAGCGATTGTCGCCGCACCCCACGGCAGCGGTTACGATGGCAAGCGCTACCAACATTTTTTTGCATGGGGACGCAGCCATATTCGCAAGGTAGCACGGCCAGCAAAACGCGTTGCGAAGACGTCTATGACAGGGGTGTCTTGACATCTTGCTCGGACCTCCCCAATATCCCCCCTCTTAAAAGGAGTTACGATATGGGCCGCGGAGATAATCGTCGCACACTGAAAATGAAACGCCGCAAGAGCCAGTCGAAGCTCAAAGCGCGCATTAAAAAAGTCGCTACCGCTGTGAAGGCCGCCAAAAAACCGGCCCCAAGCAAGAAGAAGTAAGCCTCGGAACTGATCGCGTCCTGCGATCCTATACAACCTTGCCACCAGTGCTAGGCTGCGGCGATGACGCCAACTGCTACGCGCTGCGTGATGACCCAAATCGTTATGCCCGGGCACACCAATGGTGCGGCAGGTGTGTTGTTTGGCGGCGTAATGATGCAGTGGATCGATGTCTGTGCCGGCGTCGCAGCAATGCGCCACGCTGCCGGCCAGGTAGTCACCGCATCGATCGACCGTCTGGATTTTATTTGTCCAGTTCACGTCGGCGATATCGTTGTGCTGCAAGCGCAGTGCAACTACGTACACAAGACCTCAATTGAGGTCGGCTGCCGCGTTGAAACCGAAGACATGAAATCCGGTGCTCGGCGTTACACCACCAAAGCCTACCTAACGTTCGTCGCGCTCGAAGATGGCCGACCGCGGATAGTGCCTGCCCTCACCCTCGAAACCGCCGATGACCAACGCCGTTTCGACCAGGGATTAACCCGACGGACCGAACGGTTGCGCGCCAACGGCCGCGCGCCCAAAGAAAGCAACGTTCATGGATAACCTGTATGTCGACAATTCTGCATGGGCTGCGATCCGCATTATCGGCGCCGATCGCGTGCGATTTCTTAATGGGTTGACCACGATCAGTGTGCCGCGCATGGTCACTGGCGATACCCATTGGGGTGCGATTCTCAACCCCAAAGGGCGGGTGATGTCGATTTTCGAATTACATGCCGACGACATTTCGTTCACCTTGCGATGCGAACCGGCGCTCGCTGAAAAAACCTTAGCGCTGCTGACCCGCTACGCGGTGATGGACGAAGTCGAATTCGTAGCTGCAACCGAAGTGGGTTATCGGGTTTGGCAAACGCCGAGCGGGCCATGGACGGCGCGGTTTATTGCCGGCGCGGCACCTGGCCCGACCGTGGCATGGGACGCACCCGCGACGAAAATCGCGCGTATCGTCGCTGGATTCATGAGCTATGGGGTGGATGTCGGCGAAGATTGTTTTCCGTTCGAAACTCCACTGGCACATTTTCTCGACTACGAAAAAGGCTGTTACGTTGGGCAAGAACCGGTATTTCGAGTCCATACGCTGGGTAACGCATCACGGCTGTTGCGGGTGGTCCACATTACCGGCGACGCCGACCTTGAGGCAGCCTCGCCACTGGTGCACACCAGCCGCAGCAATGCTGGCGTGATTTCATCGGTGGTGCACAATGGCGACCATTGGATCGGCCTAGCCTACGTCCATCGCACGGTACTCGATCAGCCCGACGGATTTTCTGTGGCCGGCCGGCCTGCTACCCTGCACTTGCCAGCGGTAACCTGAGCATGCGTTGCGCACTGACGGTCACGGCAACATTGATGACGCTTGCGCTGACCGGCTGTCAGGCGAGTGATTTTGATTTTGCCACCAATGGCTTTCGCACCGATGGTTTTTCGGGCGATCCATTTCCGATTGGTGTCGACACTAGCAGCGGCGCGCTGATTGTCGGGTTCAATGAAACCGGCCAAGGCGACGATACGCCACGGCTGGCATTGCTCGACATCATGGCACCGCTCACGGTGTTGCAACAAACCACGGGCGACATCAAGGTGCGCGCCACCAACCTGACGATTTTCGGGCAAAATCGCGCATCGCTGGCCCTCAATGTACCGCGCGCGCGACTCGGCGGTAGTATCGTGGACATCAACGTTTGCCCGGATGACAACTGTCGCGTCGGCCATGGCACGCTGCCCGTCGGAATTGCTGCAATTCTGGGATCCGATAACCTGATCGGCGATGCGCTGAGACTGCGTTTTGATACCTCCCAAATTTTTATTTTGCCCAATATTGGGCCGCGCGATAACGGCGACCGAACCAAGCTTTGTGACGCCGTATTTGCATCACCATTTCGCGGCGGTGGCACTTTGTTGTTGGGTAGCACCGAAATACCGTTTAGCGGCCGTCGGATCGCACTCACCGCCTGCGCTGCAGCAGATCCACGTGCGGGAATTCCACAAAGTAAACGCGGCACGGACCTCCTGTTGGTTGCGTCGACCGCAGTTGGGCCGACCATCCTTGGAGAAGCCGCGTACCGTCGCTATCAGCTCGCACATGCCACTGCACCCTTGCTCGAAACCCTACCGGTGAGTTCAGCGTGGCTGCCTTCGGGGTTGATCGAAGGCCGACTAGGTACCCTGCCGAACCTAACGATTGCGGCAACGTCGTCGGAAGGTCGCGGTGCTTGCCGCGAAGCGTATGCGCACCATTTGCTATTTGCAGACAATTGTAAGGGTACCGATGACGAAGACTGCCCGTGCATTGACGCGAGTAACTGCGGTGCGCCAGCACTGTTAGAACTAAGCCCCACGAGTGGCTTGCAGGTGCTGGTAATTCCCGACGACAACCTGACGTTACAAGGCCTGCGCACCGAGCTGAGGCCCGACCAGGCCGAAGTGGATGGCATCTTAGGTACCGAAGCTTTGCGCAGCGCCGAAGTGGATATCGACTACCCACATAGCCGCGTTCTTGCACGCTGTGTTGCTGCGGGATGCAAAACCCGACCAACCTTATCTTCGACCGGCACCCGCGAAGATATCAGCCAATGCATTAACTAGGTCACTGGACTACGCGCGACCACGGACGTGCACCTGTCACACTGGAAAAACCGCGCTGGTGCGCTGGACGCATCGTCGCTATTGCGGCGCCAAGGTAATTTGGCTCAAATCAAACCAACCGTCGGTGAGGATCATGCCGCGCACGCGACGATGCACTAAGCCCTGAGGCGCATCGACCACAATCCCAGCCAATGGCCAGGTTGCCATCAACTCAGCTTTGACCTCAAGCGCGGCCTTAGCGCGTTCAGCGGGGTCCCAACGTTGCGCGATATCAGCCAAGATGCGATCGAGTTTCGCACTGCTGTAGCCGCCAAAATTCCATATGCCGCCGGTGCCCAGCAACGGCCGAAGATCCATATCGGCCATGCCATGCCAGTCGATCATCGCGATGCCAAAATCGCCGTCGCGCAATCGTTTTTCGATCACCGCTTCCGAACCAACTCGGACATCAATGATCACGCCAGCGCGACGGGCCGATTCTACGAACTTCTCGCGTTCGGTGGCCTGACCTGGCAACGTCGGATTT
>JAYWHS010000464.1:0-13876 GCA_043777635.1 Kofleriaceae bacterium
GACAAGGTGCGCGACAAAAACGCCACAGTTGCGGCATAGCGCGCAGGTCGTGAGCCGTGCTGATTGAAAAGCAGCTCTTAACACCAAACCATCAACGGCACGGTAGCTGCAATGCATCGCCGTATGCTTAACGCGAATCAAATCAAACCAAATACTCCTGTTGTTTGTTCACAAGATGGCCAGTTCGGCATCGTTGACCACATGGAAGGTGCCGATTCGATCAAACTCAAAAAAGACGCACACGGTCAACATCACTACATCCCATTGAGCTGGGTCAAAAACATTGACGATAAAATTCATGTGGATCGCCCTGGTGCCCAAGCGATGCAGGAGTGGACCACGGCATCAACGCTGCCAGCCAAGCCCGAAGCCAAAACAGCGAAAGCTAGTGGTGCACCGGCGAAGCCGGGCGCTGCATCGGTAACTACGGATAATGATGCAACCGAAAAGTTCGATCACGCAACCGACATTGCGATGCCCACTGGCAGCACAAAGAAATCTGTCTAACGAAAAGCTCACCAACCCACATGCGTAACGATCCTATACTTCCGCCACCGCTTGCTCGTACGCTGCGAATTGACATCTCGCCACGGACCATGGGCCTCGCATTGCTCGTGGTTTTTGGCGTTTGGTTGGCTTTTAAACTTACTAGCGTGTTGGTGGTAATCGTCGTCGCATTGGTGTTGGCCGGCACGCTCAATCCGTTGGTGCAATGGCTAGAGCGTCGAGGGCTGCGGCGCGGCCGCGCGTTGATACTGTTATTTATCGCGCTGTCGGTGGCTATGGGCGCGGTGATTCTGCTGACATTTCCACCGTTGATTTCACAGTTGTTGCATCTGATTGAAGAAGCGCCACGGACCCGCGATCAATTGGTGGTGAGCATGCAAGCCCACGGGTGGTCGAAGGCGTTTATTGCATCCGCTCAAGCGTTACCGTTGAGCGACATTGCAGTGAATCTCGGGGCTCGCCTCATTAACTATTCAACGCAAGTGCTCACCGTGCTGGGCTTCGCGGTGTCGACGCTGTTTCTGGCCATTTATCTACTCAGCGATCCGCTGCGAGCCAAGGGGCTTTTGTACGCTGTTGTCCCCAGGTCGCATCACGTCAAGCTCGCACGAATTTTGATCGAGCTACAAACCATTGTCGGTGGCTACATGCGTGGCCAACTTATTACCTCGGTATCGATCGGCGTTTTTGTATTCGTACTACTGACCGCCTTTGGGGTCGAAGATGCACTTGCGTTAGCGTTGTTCGCTGCGCTGACCGATATCATCCCATTTATCGGCGGCTACATTGCGAGTTTGCCAGTGATCGCAGCCGTCGCGGCGTCGGGCGCTGGCGTTGCGGCGACGATTGGCGTGACCATCGTGATGGTGTTGTATCAGGAATTCGAAAGTCGGCTCTTGGTGCCAAGCGTGTATGGCCGAGTTTTACGGCTGCCACCTGCGATTGTCATCGTGGCGTTACTTGTTGGCGGCACGCTGATGGGCGTATTCGGCGCATTGCTGGCATTGCCGATCGCGGCTGGACTGCAAATGTTATTACGCGAGTTGCGCGTCGCGCTGCCTGGCGAATCGCCCGCGAGCGCAGCTACCCGTGCCAGCGATGATGAAATGGAGCATGTCTATGAACAACGCACCGAAGGCTCAACCGCTGCAGATGCGGGTGCGATTGCCGATGAACTCGCGCTGGAAGGCAAAGTTGCAGACCTTGCTACGGCCAAAGCTGAGGCTGCGCAAGCGGTATTGCTTGCGGCCGAACTCGCCGCAGCGGTCGCAGCAGAGGTGGTGAGTGATCTAGCTACAAGCGTTGTCGTCACAGTTGCGGTTGCTACGGATGGTGATGCAGACCCGCTAACACTGCACATGCCTCGATAACTTATCAATGCGATGGTCAGGTGGCGTAGCGCCTATTGGGCGCCTGAAGCCTTACTTGGTAGTCGGTGCGGCTTTGGGCGGGGCGACCGCAGCGCGTCCGCCCGGCGAAGTCACCGGGGCAGTTGCTGGCATCACGGTCGGGCTTGCGGCCGCAGGTCTTACGGTTGCCGCCGTGGCGGTTGCGTCGCGTAAGATGTTGATGGTTTTGGTCGATCGTACTTCTTGGTTTTCCCGCGCAATGATGGTGATTTGATTCGCGCCCGGCCACAGCGGCACAGCGGCGCTAAAGTCGAGTTTGCCTTCCGTCTTGCCACCGCGATTGCTGCGGTAAAACACTTTGCGACTATCGATCTTGGCACTGTTGTTCGAGACGAAGATGTATACATCTTCGACGTGCGAGTCGTCACTCACGGTGCCGTTGAGCGTGTAGTTGGCAACTGCCACTTTGAGCGTTGGCAAGCTCAGCGCAATCGCTGGTGGGGTTGAGTTCCATGCGGCGGTGAACATACCGAGGCCGCCGCTGCCGGCCGCGACATCTGCGTTTGCGACAAAGCCTATGCGATTGTTACCCAGATTAATTTTTGAAAATCCGCCGGCCGTACCCAGCACCGGGAAGCTAGCACCTTTGCTTGCAGTGCCGATGACGGTGGTGTTGGCTGCCGCGCCAGCAAACAGTTGGGCCGACTTGCTGCGAATCACCGCAGACCCTTTGCCAGGCTGCAACACCAGTGCTGGTGCGATATCAAATTTGAGTTTGTCGCTGGCCTGCGAATCGAGTGCGGCATCGTAGGCGATTAGTTCCAAGATCAGCTTGTCACCGTGTAACGCATTGGTGATCGAAACCGGAAACGCAAGTTCGCGCGATTGGCCAGGGGCCAGCACGCCGATTTCGAAACGCGACTTGTCGAGCAACACGCCGTCGCCCGAGGCATTGCGCAAAATAGCGCTGGCTTCGTCGCTGGCGCCAAGCCCGGTGTTCTTAATCGTGACCTGCAGCCGAAATTTTTCACCCTTTTGGACCAGGCCATCGCCGTTGCCGTCGTCGACTAATTGGTACGAATATGCAAACACCGGCCGAGGGGTTTCGGTAATCGCAATTTCAAACGGTTGGGTGGTGGCTTTAGCGTTTTTGGCTTCGCGCACCTCTAAGGTCAGGCGGTCAACTCGCGACAGCGCATCTTTGGGCAGTTTAATCTTGGTGGTAAACGTTTTGGTTTCGCCCGGTGCGATCGCACCAATCGGCAGCTCCATGTCATCGAACGAGTAGTCATCGGCATGAATGCGCGCTAACACCCGGCTTGCGGCGGTGGGCCCGGTGTTCTTTACGGTTGCGGTTACCGCGAGGGTTTCGCCGGCTTTCGCAGCGGTGGTATTAGCGCTAAGCGAACCTTCGAGGGTGGTGGCACCGACGGCGGCCGTCGCCGTCCAGTTCACATTGATCTTGGCTAACGCGTCGATCAGCTTTTTATCCTGCTCGACCCGGGTGCGAGTAATCGTCGCAGCGGCGGCTTTAACCAGCCCGGTGCGGGTTGCAGAATTTACCGATGACACCAGATTTTTGGCGATGCGCATTTCGAAGTCTTCGATGATTTCATCTTCGATTGGCTCCTCATCATCATCGACTGGCGCTGGGGTTGCTTCTTTGCTGGTGACCGGCGTTGCCGATTTGGGTTTTTCATAAATGAACGGAACTTCGTACGCTGGTTTGTCGGTGTCGTTGGCGTAACTGCTGGTCAGCGTCGCATCAAGGTCTTTTTCGCCATACGATTTGGTCGGCGGCAACATCCGCACGTAGTCCGATGCCTCGTCATTTTTTTCGGGGATTCGCATCCGCTGCAGCGCGATGTCGGGCACGATGCCGATGTTTTGAATCGATCGGTCGCCCGGCGTTAAGTACTGCGCGACGGTAATTTTGAGTTTGCTGCCGTTGTCGTTGTCGTAGAGTTCTTGGACCGAACCTTTACCGAACGTTCGCGTGCCGACGATGGCAGCACGGTCCAGGTTCTTGAGCGCACCTGCAACAATTTCAGAAGCTGAGGCCGAACCACCGTTGACTAGTACGGCCAGCGACGATGACGTGTCGCCAAACCCAACCTCGGCGCGTTGCGACGGCCGGTCGTTGCGCGACACTTGACTCACGATGGTGCCCGAATCGACCCACAAATCGACCAACTGCACAGCTTCGCTCAATAAGCCGCCGCCGTTCCAACGCAAATCTAAAATCCACGAGGTGGCACCTTGGCCGCTCATTTCGCGCATGGCGTCGGCAACATCGGACGCAATACCTTTGGAGAATTGTTTGACGCGGATATATCCGACGTTTTTGTCGAGCAGCTTGTGCTCTACTTGCGAAACCCGAATCACCGCTCGTTCAAGTTCAAACTTCAGCGTGCTGGTTTGACCTTTCCGTTCGACGAACAGCGTGACACCTGTGCCTGGATCGCCGCGCATCCGATCGACGGCTTCATTGCTGGTTAGGTTCTCGGTGATTTCGCTGTTGATGCGCACAATGTGGTCGCCGGCTTTGATCCCTTTGCGCCAGGCCGGGGTGTTTTTCATCGGCCGCACGACGGTGAGCTTGCGATCGATCATGCGGATCACAATCCCCAACCCGCCGAACTTGCCCGATGTCGAAGCGTCCATGTCGCGTGCGGCTTCCGGATCCATCAGATTACTGTGAGGGTCGAGCGTGGCAAGCATGCCATTCACTGCGGCATATTCGATTTTCGCCAAATCGGCACCGGCATTCATGTTGGCTTCCATGAACCGGAAAATTTGCTTGAGCCGCGACGACAACCGCCATGCTGAATCAACATCGGCGGTTTCGAATACTTCGCGTTTGTCATTGACCACAACGGTCACGCGATTATTGGCGGTATCAGGCTCAACGAGCACTTCGGGAATCGCGAATTGCACGGAGTCGAGCGCTTTGAACAACATTTTCTGCGGGTCGATCCGGCTTGGATCTACATAACGTTCACGCACGCGAGTTTGCGTCAGCGTGAAAATCTTGAGTGCCGACAAATCATATTTGGCCGCGCTCGATTGCCCAGGGGCGGCACGCACGGCTGCGGGTTCCAAGCCAATGGAGACGACCCCCGTAGGCGATTGGTGGATAAGGGTAAGTGCCAACGCAGAAGTAGCCGCAACCGCTACCAGGAGGACATTCGCGCGGGTTCGCATACCTTGAGTATAAACGGAGAACGAAGATGCGCCAGTGGATCACGACCCGAGTCGATCGCCGGACGTGGGCGGATGTAGTATGCTACCGGCCTGATGGTTGTGATCAAATCTAAGGCATCCGGTGGTGGCGCCAAGCGGGCCAAAAAGGTGATCAATGTAGAGGTTAGCGGCGATGATGGCCGTGCCACGCAAGGGTCAATCACCGATGATGACGACGAAGGCGTCTACGGCGGCCAAGGGCAAGGCAAGCATCGTCCGGACAACGGCTCCGGCGATGCCGACGGTGAGCAGGATGACGGCGCCGCTGGAGATGACGGCGTCGATGGTGTCGATGTCGAATTGGCGGGAAGCGCGACTGCGATCGTTACCGCCGATGACACCGACGACGCCATTGACGTCGAAAGCAGCGATGCGGTGGTTGACGATGCCGATGAACCGCCGGTGGTTCGTGGCGGCGCGCTGTCGCGACGTGATCCGATGGCGGTCTACATGTCCGAGGTTCGGCGATTTCCGCTGTTGACCCCGCAAGGTGAACATGATCTCGCGGTGCGGCTAGTTGAGCACGGCGATCACACTGCGGCGCGTAAGTTAGTTGAAGCCAATCTGCGGTTGGTCGTGAAGATTGCCTACGAATATCGACGAGCCCATCGCAACCTGTTGGATCTGGTTCAAGAGGGCAACATCGGGCTGATGCAAGCTGTGTCCAAGTTTGATCCGTATCGTGGCGTCAAATTGTCGAGCTATGCGGCGTTTTGGATTCGCGCCTACATGTTGAAGTTTATCTTAAACAATTGGCGCTTAGTCAAAATTGGCACAACCCAGGCGCAGCGCAAATTGTTCTTTAATCTGCGCAAAGAGCGCGAAAAACTGGAACAGCTAGGATTTGCACCAACTGCTAAATTGTTGGCCGAAAAACTCGATGTCACCGAAAACGAAGTTATCGAAATGGAAAAACGCCTCGCGGCACCTGAAGCATCTTTGGATGCGCCGATGGGCAGCGAAGATGACGGCCAGCGTACGCGCATGGACTATTTGCCGTCGGAAAGTGCCCGGCCTGATCAAGCGGTAGCCAACAACGAGTTCGCAACGCTGCTGCGCGCTAAGCTCGAAGAATTTGCCCAAGAACTCGAAGGCCGGGATCAACATATCTTTCGTGAGCGGTGGCTCACCGACGAGCCGCAAACCTTACAAGAAATCGGCGACAAGTATGGAGTTTCGCGCGAACGTGCGCGGCAATTAGAAAAACGCATGCTCGATCGGCTGCGCAAATTTCTCGAAAGCGAGCTTGGCAGCGCGGTTGATATCGGCGCGATGTCGAGGGAATAATGGCACGCGGGCCGACTTTATCTGTTGTCGCGACGCCGATCGGCAACCTTGAAGATTTGTCGTTGCGTGCAGCGCGAGTGTTGGCGACCGCGCAGCTTATCGCCGCTGAGGATACGCGCTCGGCACAGGTATTGTTACGTGCGGTCGATGCCCTTGCAGCCATGGTGCGCAGCGGTGCTGGGGCAGGCGCGCGAGATGTCGTTGAACCATGTAGCCGGAAGATCATCTCGCTGTTCGATGGCAACGAAGCTGAACGCAGCGCCGAAGTGATTGCCGCGATCGACGCTGGCCAACGCGTTGCGCTTATCAGTGAAGCTGGCACGCCGTTGGTATCTGACCCAGGGGGCCGGTTGGTGCAAGCGGCGATTGCGCATGGGATCACCATCGAAGTGATTCCTGGGCCCAATGCTGCCATTGCGGCCTTGGTGGCGTCGGGGATTTCAGCCGAGCGATTTTTGTTTTTGGGTTTCCCACCGCGCGATCCGGGTGCCAGGCAACAATTGTTTGGCACCTTGCGCAATGAACCAGCAACGATGTTGCTGTACGAAGCGCCCGATCGCGTAGGCCGCACCTGTGCGGATCTCGCAGCAGCGTTTGGTCCCGCCCGAAGAGCATCGTTGTCGCGCGAATTAACTAAAGTTTACGAGGAGCACGTGCGCGGCACGCTGGCCGAACTGGCGGCACGTTACGCCGATGAGTCACCGCGCGGCGAGTGTACGTTGGTGGTCGAAGGTGGCCAGGCCCAATTGGTCGAGGTCGATATCGAAGGTCAGCTGCGCGCGTTGTTGGCGCAAGGCTTAGGCCCCAAAGATGCTGCGGCGCGGCTGATGGTGTTAACCGGCAAGCCTCGTCGGCAACTGTATCAGTTAGCGCTTTCGCTGGCGCGCAGCAGCGGAGCTGACCGTGAGTGATGTTGCGGCCTTCGAAATTATCGACGATGCGATCATGGTTGGAGCTCGTCATCGGCAACTAGCTTGTGGCGTTGATGTGTTAGTTCACCGCGATCCGGCGTTGCCGCAGGTTGCGGTGAGTATGTGCTACCGCGCTGGGTCGAGCGACGAAGTGCCAGGTGCCAGCGGCTTGGCACATTTGGTGGAACATCTGTTCAAAAATTCGCTGCATTTGCGTGGCCGCAAACACTACGAAGTGTTGCGCGAAATAGGCGCCAGCGATGCCAATGCGTCGACCGGTCCCGATCGAACCGAATACCACCAAGTTGTACCCGCCAATCAATTGCCAATGGCGCTGTGGCTCGAATCGGATCGCATGGGATATTTTCTGCCGGCGCTGTTGGCCGAACGCATTACCCAGCAAAAAGCCGTAGTGCGCAGCGAACGGCGACAGCGTTATGAGAACACCGCGTACGGTGCCGAGCGCTTTGCTATTGCCGAAGCGCTCTACCCATCGGATCACCCGTCGCGCTATTTAACCATCGGGCGCCACGAAGATATCGAAGCGGCGTCGTGGCAAAGCATCGCTGACTTCTATCGCAGCTATTACCCGCCGGCCAATGCAACCTTAGTGATTGCTGGTGATGTCGACGATGCGCGCTGCGATGAACTGGTGGATACCTACTTTGGTACGTTCCCGCGCTCAGCGCCGTTGTTGCGCCGATCTGTCGGTACCGCAGCCTTGGTACCCGCGCGGGTAACCGTGCTGGATACGTTCGCTAAATTGCAGCGGCTGCATTGGGTATGGCGTGGGCCGGTGGTGGGCTCCGACGACGGCCGAATCTTGGATGTACTGTTGGCAGCGCTGGCAATGCCAGGCACGGGTGAATTGTGGCGAGCGTTGATCTATGATCAACTGCGGGCCCAACGGGTATCGGCATACGCTCAGTTGTCACGGTTGGGCGGTGAACTGCACGTTGTGGTCGACGTGCGGCCCGGTAGTGACATCACGGAGGTAATCGGCGCCGTGCAACGGGTATTGGACGCGGCGATTCAGAATGGCATTGCAGCGGAACACATTCATCGCATCGTCGCCCGTCGTCGTGCCGGGGCCATGTGGTCGATGCAATCGCTGATCAATCGCACTGCCCGTTTACAACATTGGTGCTTATACGGTGAGCGGTCTCAAACCGCCCAGGCCCAACGTAGCCATGCGGCCGATCAACGTAGCATCACGACGAGCGATACCATCGTTGCGGCGGCGCGTTGGTTGACGGCGGCCTCGGTCTTGGTTTGCACTGAACCGACTACTTAGTTTTGCTCTTGATTAGGCTGAAATTTACCAGCTCGTTAGAAGCTTTGGCAGTGTGTTTTTTTGCGGCGGGTACGAAGCCTTTTTTGCTAACGGCAATCGTGGTGGCCGTGCCGGGCGCAATTTTAACCGTGGCTGGCGTTAGCCCAGCTGGTTTGCCGTTCACGGTTACTGATGCACCTGGTGGCGTCGAGGTCACCCGGATGCTCAATGCTGGTTTGGCCAAGCGTGCTGTAAACGAGACACCTTTGCGGGTTGGCTTGAGGGTTTTGCTAGTACCGATCCATTTCGCTTTGCGGAATTTGAGCAGTAGTGGCTCATCACAAGCCACGTCGATCGAAAATGGAGTAACTCCCAAGACATCTTTGTCGTTTACAACTTCGGCACCGCTTGGATCGGAGTTTAGCTTGAGCGTACACAACGTACTGGTGGGTACAGGCTCTTCGATAGTTGCATCAGCGGCTGCCGCGTCGAGGGTCGTCGGTGTTGGTCCTGCGCCGGCATCGCCGACTACCGCGATCGGAGCGTCAAGCGCAACTGCGTTGCCGCTGCCATTGCTACCTAGCGGGGCAACGCCGGTTGGGGTATTTGTGTTTACACCGGCACTGCCGATTGGTTTTGTTGACTTGGCTGGCGAGGATCCACCCATCGCCATCACGACGATGATTGCGATGGCGATAACCGCGAAGGCACCACCGACGATGTATAACACCCGTCGCGATCGCGGTTCAGGAATGATGACGTTGGCCCCGGTGGTTTGGTAGCGTGGGCGATGCGCAGCCGAATCTTCACTTTGGAAAAAGCCGGTACCGGCATCGGTTACGGCTCTTGAATCATGGTGCGCGGGTTGTGCTCCGAAGGCCAGCGACGCGAGCCCTTGGGCTGGCGTTGCAAATTGGTTGAAGTGCGGTGCAGCTGGCGCCACGCCGGCTGCTGGCGGCGGGAACTGACCCAGATCGCCGAATTGATAGGCACCGGTCGGCGCATAAGGATCCACCGAGGCAGCAGCGACGGCGACGGCCGGGATGCCCCCAATGGGCGTACTGCTTGGTGGCATACGTGCCACCATGTTTTGCAAGGATTGCACGGGCCCCGCTTCGAGCGTGCGCTCGTTCGCTCCATTTCTGGGTCCCGCTTCGAGCGTGCGCTCGTTCGCTCCATTTCTGGGTCCCGCTTCGAGCGTGCGCTCGTTCGCTCCATTTCTGGGCCCCGACGCTGGAGCTTGCGGTTCTGGCTGCGACAGTTCGTCGGAGATTTCAATCGAGGGTGAAGTACCGACCGGCCGATGTGCAGCCGTTTCGTCGGTGCGGCCACCTACGGCACCGGAAATTTCAAGCGGCGCATTGCCAACTCGCAGCGACGGTGCAATTTCAAACTGTGGCGCTAACGGTTCGCGCACAACGGTTTCGGGACCGGCGGGCGTGAGTGCGATGGTCCAATTTCCAGTAACCGGATTAAGCTCGTCGTGGCGACGGCCCGGGCTGGTGCCAGGCGCAATTTCTGCTTTTACCAAGACTTGTTCGTCCGGTGCTGAATTGGCCGCAGCAGCGTCAGAGCTACTTGCTAACGCTGCTGGTGCGCTTGGTGCGTGCGTTAACTCCGGTGTTGGCACCGGAGAATTACTGGTAGCTTCGGCTAAATCGTCGGCGGTAGTGGCACGGCCACCTGGATTGACCATGCCCACAAAGGTTGCTTCTGGCACTGCGAACACCGCGCTAATCGCTCGGCTGGTGGTCGGCACCGTGCCGCTTGGCGGTAATGGAATTTCTGAGGTTGAAGTGACTTCGCCATCGTCAACGGCCGCGGTTGGCGAGGTATCGGATTGCAAAAATGGCGAGACACTCTGAATCGGTGCCGGGACGGCGGACGTGCGCAGCGTCATGTTCGCGCTTGCATTGATTTTTCGTGTGGGTATCTTCGGCGGCGCACCAGCTGGCTCACGCTGCGGCAAAATAACCGGCGACAACACTGTCACCGTTGGTGCTGCGAGCATTTCGTCGGTCGATTTGGCTTCTTCGACGGCAACCAAGTCGTGCATTTCGAGTTCGTCGCCAGCTGCAGCGGGCTCGGTATTGTCCGGCGAAGGCGTTGCAATCGCGCTGATCGGTGCAGGGATTGGTGCGCTGATCGGTGCGCTGATCGGTGCAGGGATTGGTGCGCTGATCGGTGCAGGGATTGGTGCGCTGATCGGTGCAGGGATTGGTGCGCTGATTGGTGCAGCGGTTGGTGCTGTAATCGGAGCAGAGATTGGCGCTGCAACCGGTGCCGTGATCGGTGTATTTGTAAATTGCGGCGGGCTGGTCGATGAACCAACCCGTGGTGTTAGCGTTGCGCCAGTTTCCCCGACGACGGGGACGGCACTGGGTACCGCTGCGATTCGTCCGGTGCCACCTGGTGAAGGAATCGATGGCATGACGAATTTACCGGAGCCGGTACCCACGCCCGCTTTGATGGCTGCGCTCGGTGCATCGGTGATGGTGCGAGGCCGCGCTGCATCGCTCAGTGCTTCGCGATTACCAACAATCAAACATAGTGCTAGTGCCTGCGCTGGGTCGATGACTTTTTCATCGGGATTGATCGCTGGGGTCGGTGAGCCTGCGGGCAATCGAGCTGGCCGTGCGCGAATGTTTTCCGGCACCGACGTGACTTTGGAGGCGAAGCGAGCTTTTTCCAATTGTGCGATGACTTGCTTGCTGTCTTCGTCGAGGTCTGAAAATCGCAGGGTCATCCCAGCGCGACCGTGCAGACCGCCTGGACGTGCCGTCGAGCTAACAACTTCGGCGTTGCCTTCAATCATGATTTGGCCGTCGGCCAAGGTGATAGCGATACGGCCACGCTTGCCTGCGGTGAGCGGTTCGCTGGTTGGGATGAAAATCCCTTGGCGGTCGGCGTAGCGCCGAAACGCCGCGACAAAGTCCAGCACCGAAGCGCTTACCGAAACGAGCCAGAGCGCGTCGACAGATTCCACTTGGGTTAGCATAGGCAATTTGCTGGCTAGGCTCAAAGGTTCAGCGCCAAATAAGGCGGAAAGGCTACTTCTCCACGCAGCGCGTTATCGGTCAAATGCTGCTACGAAAACGTCAGGTTTAGGCGCTTTGTCACCTTCGACTCTGGTCGATTGCAACGCTGGCTGGGTGAGAGGCAAGGCAAACCGGAAGACCCCTGCAACCACGGCGGACCCGGCTTTGGTCAGCGCGACGACTCGGCCTTGATCGTGATCGCGGTCGCCGGCCGAGGTTAGCCATTTTAGCGTGCCAGATGCATCGAGTTTTAAGAGGAAAAACTCCTTGTTGCCCTTACCGGTAATGGATTTGTCGCCGTTGGTTTTGTCGGAGATGGTCATTTTGCCGAAAAACCAGCCAGAAACTGTGCTTGCCCCGGAGGCATCAACCGCGATGCCAAACCCAATATCTTCGCGGGCACCGCCAAAGGTTTTGGACCACAGCACGCTGCCATCGGCGGCGAACCGAGCGACAAAAACATCGGATTCACCAGCGCATCCGTATTCGGCATCGCCAAACGTAATCGAGCGATCGTAGGAACCGGTCATCACGATGTTGCCGGCTGGGTCAACCGCGACGCCCCCGGCGACTTCGTTGAACTGATTGCCAAAGTTTTTGGACCAGAGATGGTTGCCGTTGCTGTCGTATTTGGCCAGCAGTACGTCGGAGTCTGAGCCTCCGCCCGCATGCATTTTTTGCCCACCCCACGTTACTTCATCAGCGAAAACGCCTTGGATGATCAGATTGCCTTGCACATCGACGACCACATGCGAAATCGAGTCTTGGTAGAGACCGCCGAATTGTTTGGCCCACTGAACTGTGCCTTCGCTGGTGAGCTTGAGCAAAAACGCATCAGTGCGACCGGCCGCAACCAGCTCGGTGGTGCCAAAGGTAACTTTGTCGGCAAATGAGCCGCCAATAATCCACCCACCGTCGGGGGTTGCCGCAACGCTGTTAGCGCCATCGGAATCTGCGCCACCCGCAGCAAACAACCACTGCGGTTCGCCGCTGTCGTTGAGCAACAACGCGAACATGTCATCGGAACCAAACGCTTGGGCACTTGGTGATTTTGTAACGTCTACACCGGGTAATGCCACTGTGATTTTGTCGGAGAAATTACCGACGACCAAAACCTGTTTACCGCGCACTGCAACGCCGGTGGCAGCGTCACCGGTCTTGCCGCCAAAGGTTAAGGCCCAGGCTTGGCTGCCATCGTTGGTAAATTTGGTTACGAACACGTCGGAGTCGCCCGTGCTGGTGCGCACGTCGGGTTTGACGTTGCTGCCGCCGCGTGCGCCCAGATCGCTGGCACCTTCAAAATAGCCGACAACGATGGCGGCATTGTCGTCGGTGATCGCCATGTTGCGCGGCAGTTCAGTGCCGGCGCCGCCAAAGGCCCGGGCCCAACGCGGTTTGCCGGTTACTGGCGCAGTGTCGACGGTAAGCGCTTGCAATGGGCCGGCCGGCACGGCGGGCTTCACCACCGGCGCGAGCGTTGCGGAGCCTGCCGCTTGGTTGCTGGCGCTACCTTTGGTCGCCGTTGTGGTTGCGGCATTGCTGCCACCGGCCGCGGCACTGCCGTTAGGCCCGCGATCAGGATTTGGCGTCGCCGATTTTTTTGAACTGCACGCCGAGCTGGTCAACAGCACGGCACTCAAAGCAACGAGGCGCGAGAGCTTCATGTTGGTCACGATGACATTGCTCGCGCCGAACATCAACCGCATTTTTACGAGTTTTTCGACGACAAAATACTTGGAACCACATGGTTCCGATGGTGTCCGACATACGTTACGGTCCGGGCTGTGAAGCCAATTATTCGTGCCGTGTCAGTTGTCCGTAGACCGGACAAAACCGCCGGGATTTCGGCGTTGGTTTGTGCCGTGGTTGTCGGCGGTTTCGGCTGTCACGCGCCACGTCGTACATCTGAGCCAGTCGCCGCTGTCACCAGCACGCGCGACGTACGGCTTGAAATTGCGCAGGCTGAAGCTCAACGTGACCAAGGCGTAGCGCGCTTGGTGGTCTTGGCCACCCAACTGCAGGGCGAGGCGCGCTGGCTTGCGATACGCGGTATGGGCCGTGTTGGCAGTGCCCGAGCGATCCAAGGCCTGCGTGAATTACTACAAAGTGCTGATGCGCTCACCGTTGCCCAAGCCGCGTCGGGGCTCGGCATCGTCGGTGCACTTGACCAGATTCCACCGGAGCAAGCTGACGTAATTAGCACAGAGTTGCTGCGGGCATCGCTGCGCGTCGGCGTCCAACTTGGGCCGGTGCTCGAAGCTTTGGGGC
>JAYWHS010000465.1:0-3855 GCA_043777635.1 Kofleriaceae bacterium
CCCTGCAATATTCATTCAGCGAAGCCACCCCCTACCATGTCCGTATCACGGACAAAATCGGCGGCAGTTTCCGCTGCGCGGGCACCTGATACCCGCCTGCCGGACAACATCTGCGGCAGTGTCCGCTGCGCGGGCACCTGATACCCGCCGAAAGCCCGAAAGCTGCGTTTTGGAGCAGTCGCAGTCGCCTAGCTACGCAACGGCTTGTTCAACTTCCATCAGTGCTTCACTGGTCGACGTGACCTCGGCCGACAATTCAGCCAACCGACCGAGTACCGGGCGAGCTTCGCCATCTTTTTGGGCGCCAAGGGCAGCAAGCTGGAACTTCTCCAACGCCGCAACATGGTGGTGTAATTTAGCAACCAAGCGGTCGCGCCGAGTGCTCAGCTTGTCGCGGTATTGTTGTTGTTCCGTGAGCGCCTGTTTGGCCGACTGATATTGGGTGCGGGTCTCGTCGTCGGTCGCGTTGCCGATGCGGGTGTCCAATTCAACGATGCGGTCGCGCAATGATTGATCGCTGCCAGCGGCCAATGGTGCGCTTTCTTTGGCTGCAACTTCGAGCACTTTGACTACCCCTTGACGGAGCAGCTCACGATTTTCTGGGTCGGTAGCCATCCGTGCGTTGGCTTGGGTCCACAACGCTACACTTTGGTTGCATAGGTTGCGCACTTCATTGTCGAGGCCCAGCGGCAGCCGCGCCACCGCAGCCGCAACCGCATCGCGCCCGATACCAACGTGCCGTGGCAATAACGCAAGTGCTGCCAACATCCCCATCGATGCGGCGGCAGTGCCATCAATCAGCACCCCCGACCAAGCATGGGTCTGCTGTGCGAATGAGATCTTAATCGCCACCCAACATGCCAACACGCTCACGGCACTGCCTAACGCCATTGTCGCGTAACGCCGCCCGCCCTGCGTCCCGAGTGCCAAGGCCAGGGCGGTTACCGCGCCACAGCCAATCATCGCAGCCCAGGTGTTACTCGCAACCAACGCTGCGCAGGCCAGCACACCGAGCGCCAACCGTGGCCACAGCCGTTGGTAGCCCAGTGCCGCGCCGGCAACCACGCCCAGCGTGCCACCGATTAACCCGGCCGGCAGCCCGTGGGGCCACGTCACCAGGTGGGCAAGCGCGCCAAAACCAAACCCTGTGGCAACCATCGCAATGGCGGCCCGATGAAACGATTCATGTTGAGAAAATCGCAGTTCCATCTTGGGGTAAACGCAGCGCTGCGCACTTCGATCTAGTCGAAAAGCGCCAAATTATTTCAGCCACCTACAACGCTAGGCACAAAAAAGCCCGCCGAAGCGGGCGCTGCGAGGTTGTCGCAGTGAAGGTTGAGTTGCAACCCTAAAACGTGAAGCGGACGCCCAAACGACCATTCATCGGCGCTTGGATAGAGCTGGTCTTGCCAAAGTTCTTATTCACTTCAACAACTTCAGCCGTGTTGCGCGGTTTGCCTGCGCCACTCACGCGCTTGGCATGGGCCAAGTCGTCGAGGTCGCCGCCAACAATTGGAAACGAGTTTTGAATGGTGTAGATATCATCAACATCTGTCCGCGATTGGCTATCAAACAGATTGAAGATATCGATGAACGCTTCAATACGACGTTGTTTGCCAAGGTTGTGACCAACTGCAAAGTGGGTGTCCATGCTGTAGTTCATTGGCGAGCGCCCGATGGTGCCGCGCGCCATCAAGAAAGACTCACCTTGGCCGTACAGCGGATGTGCTGCCAACACATTGCGTGGCAGTCCCGATTGAGCGCGTGCGCTAACCCCGACCACAACTGGGCCAATGGCGTACGAACCGTCAACTTTGAAAAGGTGTGAACGATCCAAACCAGTGGCACCATAGCGGTTCGCCATCAAGTCAGGAAGATCGTACATCGAGGTCAAGTTCGGGTCGAGCTGGTTGGTTTCGGTGGAGAACAAGCCGGGGTAGTTGCCGCGAGCTTTGGAGTACGTGTACGACGCGATCAACAGCGATTTTGCGGTTGGGCGTTGGGTCGCCGTGATGGCAACCGAGTCGTAGTTACGCGATGGCTTGTCGAACTTCTTGGCAGCGCGCAACCACGAAGCGCGGTCGGTGTAGAGTTGTTTGAACGGATCATCATCCGTCAACAACATCGCTTGCGCTTCAAGCTTGGCAGCTTCGCCGGAATAATCTTCGCCTGGGTTACCAATGAAGTAGTTGGTTGCACCGTCGGTCGACATGTCTTCCAAAATTACCGGCAATGTGCGGTTGGTGTAGTTCACGCCCATTTTGAAGTTGGACATCAGCTCGTATTCGGTGCCGAGGATCAGCTCTTGGGTAAATTGACCCTTGCTGCCTGGTGCAAAGTACGACACTGCGCCACCGAGTTGCGAGGTCTGACCGGCCGCAGCGCTACATGCGCGAACTTGCGCGGCAAGATCGCCTGGCGAGTTGTGGTCAAACCGGCAAGTGTTGTCAGGATCGCCGTTTTCATCGGTGCCCAATGTACGCTCGTTGGTGATTTCGCCGCCGAAGGCACGCACGTTAATATCGAGTGGTACCGATTCGTAGAACCGACCCCAGTGGCCAAAGATCTTGGCGCGACCTTCGTTGGTTGGGTCATAGATGAAGCCGATACGAGGTGCCAACAACGCATTGAAGCGGAAGGCTTCCTTTGGGATGACTTCGCCGGTGTCAGGCGCCGTGGTGCCTTGCAGGTATTCGGCAGTGTAGCCAACTTGTTGTTCCCATCGCAACCCAGCGTTGATGGTGAAGTTCGGGCGAATTTGCCACGAATCTTGGAGGTAGGCGCCCAAGCTGCGGTTGCCAGTGTCGGCGTTGAGACCGGCCGTGATGGAGCAATTCGAGTTACCGATGCCATCACCATCAGGATCGGCACCGCACATCGTGGTGCCCGCTGCATCGTATTTCAGGTATTCACGAACCAAAAACGAACCCGACTTGTCGTCTGCATTGCCTGCAATGCCGTCGTCCCCAAGATCGTCTCCGGATCGGGTGAGAAACGCGCCGCCCGAGTAGCGACGACCCGAATTGTAGGTCGAGAGTTCGGCGTCAAAGCCAGCTTTAAACACGTGGGTGCCTAAGGCTTTGACCCGTTGGGTTGCCGACAACACGATCGACGAACGATTGTTTTTGCGATCTTCGAGGAAGCCTGGGCCACCGGTGCTGTAGTTGGTAACTGCACAGTTGGTCAGATTTTTGTATTTGTCGTTTGGATCGCTGTCGTTACAGGCGTCGATGCCATTTTCAAGATCGGCAAAATCGTACAACGAACGTTCGTATTCATAGCGGACCACCGGCACATCTTGGCCGCTTAATGGAGTCTCTTTGGCAAACCCTTGATGATAACCAGCGACGATGTCGAACTGAGTTTTGCCACCGTTAAGTTTCGAGGTCCACTTGACTGCGACGTCGTAGGCACCAGATTTGTTGGTATCGACCAATGCGTTTGGATCGCGACCGACTGCAAAAGGCCCGGTAGCGGTTGCCGGATTGCCCCAGCCCGAGATTTGGAACTGGTGATTCGCTGAGACTGCGCCGTTGATTTTGGCGGTGAAGAACGAAGTCCGCGAGGTACTCTTGATGTTACGTCGTTCAACTTCTTCACGAATCGCAAACCCAGTATTCGGGTCGATGTCGGCTTCGCCGTCACCAGCGGTGTTACCTGCGATGCCGTTCGGATCTTCGTCCGTGTCAACGTTGCTGGTAACAATCCGCGTAGTCGTCGACTTGGTAAACGATGGGTTAAACCCAACATGGAACCACAATTTGTCCTTGATGATTGGACCGCCGACTTCAGCGCCAACATCCCAGTTCAAATCGCGGTTGGTTTCGCTATCAATGGCGCGACCTTCGCGCAAAA
>JAYWHS010000466.1:0-3853 GCA_043777635.1 Kofleriaceae bacterium
GGCCGGCAATGATGCGCAACCATCGCTACGCCCTGCGCTGTTCCTTGATCGCGATGGCGTGATCAACGTTGAAGTCAATTATTTGCATCGGCCCGATGACGTGGTGCTGGTGCCTGGCGTCGCGCACGCCATTGCTCAAGCCAATGCGTTCGAGATTCCGGTCATCGTAATCACCAATCAAGCTGGTATCGCCCGTGGCAAATATGGGCTAGCTGATCTCGCTGCCGTCGGCCAACGCATTGATCAACTGCTTGGTGCTGCCACCATCGACGCGACCTATCATTGTCCGCATCATCCCGACGGCACCGTTGCGGAATTGCGGATCGAATGCGAATGCCGCAAACCTTCGCCCGGCATGTTGTTGCAGGCCGCAGCTGAGCATGGTCTTGACCTTGCCAACTCGATCTTCGTCGGTGACAAAGACTCCGATCTCAGCGCAGCGCGAGCGGCCGGCTGTGGCGCGGTATTGGTGCGCACTGGCTATGGAGCGCAAGTCGAGCGCGAATTAGGTACCGATCATCCGCTGTACGATCAGATTTTTGATTCCCTCGTCGACGCGATGCCCTACATCTTGATGCGTCTGCGGTTACCGCTGCAAGCGTAGTGAGGCCAAATTTCTTCCTCGGTACTCGGACCACGGTACTCGGACGACGATCCCGCTCCCCAGCGTTCGCTGGGTTCGCTCCATCCTTGGGACGAAGCCTTACCGACGACGAACCAAAGCTAGCATTGCGTGCGCGTGTTCATGGATCGAACTCAGCGAACGCTGGACCACGAGGCAACCCGTTCCTCATGCTTCGAGCGCGGAGCCCCGAGGTTCGTCGTCGGAGCCCCGTGGGTGCTCCAGCTGATGGCGGAAAGCCCTCGCGTTTCGATCACTTGCGCGTGTGACCAGCCATCGGCCTAGATCGCGGTAAGCCGAAATCCTTTGCCTTTGCGGCCAGGCCGAGACTTCGCGTCGGGCTCGGGCGGCTCGGTAGTTTTGATCAACCGGTCGGCGAGGTCGATGCCACGTTCAACTAGTTGCCGCGCGCCGAGCCGCAGGTCTTCGCTGGTCTTAAGCTTGGCCACGTTGTTTTCCATATCTTCCGCCGACCAGCCGCGTGAATGCGCGATGTACGGAAACTGCGGAAACTGGCAGCCGAGCTCGCTGAAAAACCCAAGCATCTGACCGGCCACCGCTTGCACATTGTCTTGGCCGCCGATGATGATCGCCGACACCACTTTGTTGTGTAGCAAGACGTCGCCCTTAATGGTGATTTGGTTTTGCACACAGTTCATACGCTCGACCATTTTGAAATACAGGCTCGACGGTGCGCCCCAGCGAATCGGCGTGGACACCACGAACACATCGCCCCAATGCACCAGCGACTCATACACTCGATCGAGTTGATCGTTTGGATCCATCTGCGTGATCGAACACGGCCAAGTACAAGCGCGCGCGCCTTTGGAATAGTAGCCTTCGCACGCGCGAAAGTTTAGATCGCGCAACTTGATGAGCTGGGTTTCGTGGCCAAGCGCTGTGGCGTGGTTGATCGCTTCTTCAAGCAGCGCGTCCGATCCTGAATAGCGCGGATATGCCGCATTCATCGCCGTGGTTGAAATCCCGACGACACGCGGCTTACCCGGGGTGCGGGTTGGCGTGCGCGCCAGCGGATGCGGCGCATGCTCGGCTTTGCTGCGCACCGTTGCAGCGGTAGCGGCAACCAGCACGCGGCCAGCTTCCACTTTTACTGGGTACGACGGCACCGCGTCTTTTTCATAGCCGCGCTCACCTTGGCCACCGCTGCGGTGGAAGCGCCACTGGTGCCATGGGCAAACCACATACTCGCCTTCGAGCGTGCCTTCGCCGAGCGGCCCGCCGGCGTGGTTGCATGCACCGTGAATCGCACCAAACGTGCCATCCGAAAACGACAGCGCAATCCGTGTGTGATTGACGGTGATTTGTTGCAACTCGCGTTTTGATAGTTCATCGGCAGCGCCAACATCGATCCATTCGGTGGTCATGCCGTCATGCTAAACCATTCCCGGTTGCAGAGGCGAGGTGAGCTACGTAACAAGCCCGGCTTAAACAATCACGCCATTCAAACTTCAGATGGGCCGAAATCGCATAAGTGTTAGTTTTCTATCAAATAAATACACACATTGTACTATGCGCAATTTTACTCACACTACAGGAATCTTTAGGTCAGCGCATGTCAGCGCGACATGCCTAGTCGCGGCTTGGCGCGCATCGAAACAAAGGGCAACATGCCGGCAATAGTCTCGGTACGTGCAGCTGCGAAAGTTTACCTATGATTAGCATCAAGAATACTCCGCTCAATCGTCGTCGGTTTTTGCAGCACGTTGGCAAAGGGCTGGCACTCGTTGGTGCAGTTAAGGTGCTTAGTGCGTGCGGTAGCAGCGATGTTGCTGCGGGCGACGCCGCGCCCACAGTCGATGCTAAGAATGTGGATGCCATCCCGCTCGGCCCGGCGTGGGCGTCCGGTGGCACGGCGGCGATGACCGATGTTGCGACGTATCCGAATCCGTTTCCCGACGCAGTTGCGACCTGCGCGGTATTAAATATGACCACCGCTGGACCGTGCACAACCGCCACCACCATGGTTCGGCAAGATGTGAGCGAAGGCTTCACCGGCCTGCCGATTCGGTTGGCATTGCGGCTTGTTAGCAAAACTGGTTGCGTGCCGATCGCTGGCGCCACCATTGAAATTTGGCATACCAATGCCAAAGGAGTTTATTCTGGCGTTACGCCTAATCCGCAGCTGTGTTACGGCGCGGATCCGTCGGCAGCGAACAACACCAGCATGCGTGGTTCCCAAATCACCGACGCCAATGGTGACGTCGCGTTTCATACGTGTTTTCCGGGTTGGTATAGTGGGCGCGCCATTCACATTCACTTCCGGGTGTACGTGAACGGCACCATCACTGAAACGTCGCAGTTGTTTTTTGCCGAGACGTTAACCACGCAGATTTTTGCGCAGCACGTTGACTACCAAGCGTTTGGTCAGCCTGATACGTCGTTGACAACTGACGGAATCATTCGAGGGGTCAGCAACAAAGCACCGTACATTCTTGATACGGCGATCATGACCGACGGCGCGATGCTGGCATCGAAAATCCTCGCTGCGTAACTAATTGAGATTCACTCCGACACCGAGGCTGCCCATGGCGGTGTTGGTGCTCACGGTCAGATCGAACCGCACGTCGAGCACAAAGTTGCCGGCCCGAACCGCAGCGTAGCCGATGCCGCCGAGCAGGCCAGGCGCTAGCGCAACGTTGTTGAAGCCGGGTTCAAAGGCCAACACCAACGCTGGTGCACCGCGCACAGCCAGCCGCGCACTCGGCCACCATTGCATGCCCATGCCCCAGGCAAAACCCATGGCGCCGCCAGCGTCGGCGGTGCCAGTGGCTAGATTCATCGTGCCGATAAGTGCATGGCGTGGCCCCAACATGCCGCCGATATATAGGCTGCCCGACGGTAGCGGAGTAGGCGTTTCGGCTAGCCGACCCATGCCGACGGCCATGCCGAATACCGTGCCCCAACGCAAATTGATCCCCGCTGGCGCGCCCCAGCGCAAGGACGGCCCGACGACACGAGTGACGCGGGCTTGCCCGTCTACTGAGGCAATATCGACGAGCACGTCGGATGTCGACGTGACAATGACGCCAGGTTGCGCGGCTGCCATGACATCGATCTGGCCGTTACGAATCGACACCGCCGCAGCGGCACCGGGTAGTTGAGTCAGGTTTTGATGTCGGTGTTGCCAATGCAATTGCGTGGCGCCCGTGGCAGCAGCTGGGCTGTTGGTCAACGGTGCAATCGCCGCCGAGTCGTGCGGCTTGCCCCAGG
>JAYWHS010000467.1:0-3845 GCA_043777635.1 Kofleriaceae bacterium
CAAGATGTACAGGAATGGCACCATGCTCGCGCCGAACCATGCCCACACCGCCGTCGAATTGCCGGTGCTGATGGCTGCCTCGCCTGGGTAGCCAAGCGCGATCATCAGCGTTGCAGCGATGGCGAGCCGCTTGAGTAAGCTGCTCGACTGAGCTTTGGCGAGCGCCAGCACGGCTACCAATTCGACCATCAAGAGCGGTACTGTCAACAGCCAATCGGCGTATCGATAAAAGTCATTGAACGCAACTTTCGATGCGACGTACTGCCCAGCTTCGGCCGTGTACGCCGCTGAGAACGAGCCAAGAATGCGAAAGTAGTGGTAACAGGCTATGGAGACTACGAGCCCGGACACGACTAGTGCCGGTTTGAATTTACGGTCGACTCCCGGCGACATGAAGAAGAACAAGGCGGCGGCGCCCATCGCAGCGACGGTGAGCGACATGAGGTTGTAGACAAGGTCGTACTGAAAACTTGAAAGCGTTGGCATAACATTCACTCCTGGATAGGGTCTTGAGCAAGTCGGACGGAAACCGAAGCGAGCGTGCCCACAATGAGCGCGACCGCAATCGTAGAAAACAGGGAGCCGACAACAGCCGGCGCTGTAGCCCATTTTTGGGCGAGAGCTATCCCACCAAGAACCGCCACAATGGCCGGTACGATGCTGATGCTTAACGCTTGCCAAAGTGCTGACAGCCCACGATGTGTAACCATGTCAGCTAGCCAGAACCACCCAGCCAAGGCCGGCAAGATCACAAATAAAAACCCGGGTCCGCCGCGTTGGGTCACCGGCGACCACGTTGCACCACTGCGAAACGACTCCGCGAACACAATGACGAGCAGTGCACCACCTAACGTCATCATCGCACCCAGCAATAGCGAACGAATCGTCGTCGGGATTAACTGCATGCATCTCTGATGTCGCGATGCTGCGGATGGATACCAAGTTGGTAGGGATCAATTGTCGCAGCAGCAATACGTTCACTTTGTTGTGAACTGAGCTGCAACATCGAACGCGTCGCCGACGTCTAGAGTCTATGAACGCAATCGTCTCCGATGCCGACGTTGCAGTCCCTAACCTTCGCGAGCTGGTGGCGCTCCACTTGCGGGATGCCGCCGTCGAAATCGATGCCGAGATGCATTTGCTCGAAGGCGAAGTGCCCGCAGGTCTGGATGGCGTGTGGTGGCGCAACGGTCCAGCTCGTTTTGAACGTGGTGGCGTGCGTTACGGACATCCGTTCGACGGCGACGGGATGATCACCCGTTTCGATATTGGGCCCACCACGAACCGGGTTCGCACCCGCTATGTGCAGACGCCTGAGTTCGTAGCTGAGGAGCGCGCCGATAAGATTTTGTACCGTGGTTTTGGTACGCAAAAACCGGGTGGCATCGCGGCCAACATCATGCGGTTGCAGTTCAAAAATGCTGCGAACACCTCGGTGATTTGGCATGCTGGTCGGCTGCATGCATTGTGGGAGGGTGGCGCACCGACGCAAATCGACGCGACTACGCTTGAGACCTTGGGGCGTGACACATTGGACGGAGTACTAGGATCACGCGGCCCGACGCCACCGACCTTCTCCGCCCACCCATGCCGCGATTCGTCGACGGGAACGCTGTACAACTTTGGGTTACGCTGGGGCTTACGCCAACGCCTGATGATTTACGCCATTGACGCTGCTGGCAATGCTCGCGTTGAACGCAGCATCGCCCTAGATCGCTTGACGTTCATTCACGATTTTATGTTGACGCCCAACTGGTTTGTTTTTCTTTTGCCAGCTGTGCGTTTTGACATCGCGAGAATGGCCTTGGGCATGGTGTCGCCGGTCCACAGCCTACGTTGCGAAGCGACCAAGCCCATGATTGCGCTGTTGGTGCCCCGCGATGGAGGTAAGCCGATTGCAATAGCGACGGTTCCAGGCTTTGTCTTTCATATGGCAGGTGCGTACGAACAGCCCAACGGTCATGTGGTTTGTGATGCTATGCGGCTTGATACAATACCGGCCATTGATGATCTTGATCACCTGTTCGATCCAGCAAGTAGCGAAGGTTGCGCCCACCCACTGCGGATCATTTTGGATCCGGAGGGCCGCGTTATGCACAGCGCGCAGTCGCTTGATGGCAGCAACACTGCGACTGAGTTGCCGATTATCGCAGTAGCGAACGGCGACCCATATCGCTCCTTGTGGGCGACGGCTACCGCTACAAATCGGCGCCAGCCGTACCACTCCGCGCTGGTGCGTATCGAACCCGGGGTCGGGATCGTTGCACGGCGAGACATGTTTCCAGCATTGCCATCTGAACCATGCTTTGTCCGAAAACCGGACGCAAAACATGCGGAAGACGGCTGGTTGTTAACCGTCATTCATCGGCCCGGTGCCGCAGCGGAGTTGTGGGTTCTCGATGCTGAGCAGCTTGATGTCATTGCACGCCTGAGCATTCCGGTCGCGCTGCCGCCAAGCCTGCATGGTTGTTGGGCTAACCGCGGTGACATCGTCGCTGCGGTGAATCTTGGGCCGGGACAAAGTTCTCCCAATGCAGTGATGCGATAGCCGTTCACGACTATGCTGCCGCCATGACCGAAAAGCCAAAGACTCACATTGCTGCACATATACTCACCGGCCTGGTAACACTGGCGTTCGTCGCAAGCGCCGGCTTCAAACTCTCCGGTGCCAAGGCAGTGCTGGAGAACTTCGAGAAACTGCACCTGCTTGAATTTCGCGTCCCAATCGGAATCCTCGAACTGGGCTGTGCACTGCTGTTTGCCATTCCCAAGACATCGTCACTCGGTACGCTGTTGCTCACGGGTTATCTCGGCGGTGCCGTGGTTGCGCATTTAACTAGCAACGATGCAGGCGGCATGGTGCCGGCCCTCATTCTCGGGCTCGTTATGTGGGGCGCCAACTATCTGCGCAATCGGCAGATGTTTGAGTCGATCACGCGGGCGTAGCTTCAACGTTCACGGAGCTGCGCGGAATGACGTATGCTGCGACTCACGTACAACGACGCAAAATCGGAGATCTCTATGCAACGCTTTGCCATAACCTGCCTGCTCACAATCGGAATGTTGTTGAGTCTGGAGCGCGCGAGCCACGCTGGTGTTTGCCTCGATGATGCGGAGTTCGTCGACGCAGTGAAAGTGCTCGAAGCGTTTGCGAAGAATCCTAAAACCGTGTGGCCCGAATACGCAGCGATGTGCTTGGCGGGAGCCCTTGAGCGTCCAGCGTTGGCCAAGCGCATCGACAAGGCGTGTACCAAGGTGCTTGCGCGCGAAGGGATTAAGTCGGCTATGTGCGTAAATCTTGCGGTGGACCTCGGCCACACGAGTGTCGGTGAGGTAATTTTTGTCGACTACTTTTTGGCCCAACCGATCAAGCCGTTAGCTTGGGACCGAGGCGATATTACCGTTATGCAACTTGGCCGACTCGCGGATCCGCGCGGCGCTGTCAAAATCGTCGAGGCTTGGAAAGCAACGATCGACCTTGCCGCTAAACATGAAAAACGCAAAAATCGAACACAAATCATGGCCTGGTCTGGCTGGCGCAAAGATGCCGCCAAGGCGTTGGGCCAATGCGGCGAGCTTGCCGCGAAAGAGTTTTTGGTCGAACAGATGGCGTTGACCAAAGATCGATATCTCAAAAAGGAATGTGTGGCTGCGATTGCGTTGATCGACGCACGACTCGCTGCGAAGTCGACCGTGGTGTCACCGCCATTGAAGGACCCGCCAATAGCCCCGACCGTACCGGTACTGCCGCACTGATTTGAACTGTTCCAAACCGGTTGAAAAAAAGTTCCGAAGGTTTCTGCACCGGCGTACACCTAGCGTGAGTCCCACGGTTTTCCCATTAC
>JAYWHS010000468.1:0-13764 GCA_043777635.1 Kofleriaceae bacterium
TTCGACGTGATCAAGACCCGCTGGGGCCTCATCGGTATGGGTGCGGTAGCAGCGACGCTCGTCGTTGTACTTGCGGCACGTCGTGACAACACGCAGGCCACATTATCGGCGTTGCCAGCGACGCCAGCGACGCCAGCGCTAGACCACGACGGAATGCTCGAACTATCAGAAGAAATACTAAGCTGTCAGGTATTTCAAGGCGCCACGCTGCAAGCAGCGCCGAGATTTTTCCCCGGCAACTATCTCATGCTCGGCGACATCGACGTCTTGACGGACGCTCCGCCACTGCGTTGGCGGCGGCGCAGCGACGACAGAATCTTTGAACTGCGCGGCAACCTGCCGGTTGATCTTGGCGTCGGCTTGTCGCCAAAATATTCCAACGTACTTTGGGACGACAACGATTGGTACGGCGAAGCCTGTTTTGAATTTTGCGATCGGCGCGATTCAGCGGGAGCGTCGATGTCGCAAATCCGTATTGATCGCCGTACCGGACGTGCGACCCGGCTGTCGCAAGGCGATCCATTGGTGTCTGCACGGCTGTTGCACAACGGCTATCTATATTGGGCTAGTTCCACTGGCTGTGCGATTGGCGAAGGTGTCATGCGGGTGCCGATTGCAGGCGGCCGCACCCATGAACTCGGCTTGGATAATGATCATATCCACGGGCTACGCGCATATCCTGAGGGTATGTTGGTGACAGCGGCGTCCACCATCGGCTGGATCGCCAACGGATCGTCGACGATTACGCCAGTCATGACCAGCGACGGTCATCAACATCGCGAGGCTCGCGACAATCGCAAAACGCGCGACCATCGCTTTGGCACTGCGGTCTTCGATGGCCACGGCTTTTACATTACCGAGCGAATCGGCGGCCAACGTGACACCACGATATTTTTTGTTGAGCTGGCAACCCGAAAGGTACGTATCGTGCTCGACAGCGAGGACACGATCACCCAGCTCGCGGTGCACGGCGATTCGTTGTATTTCACCATCCAAGCGTCAGCCGATATTTATGTAGTTGCAACCCACGGTGGTGCACCGCGCGTTGCTGTGGCCGAGCCATCACATACCTGCGCAACCGTAAGCGGGCTATGGGCAACCGACGCTGGTTTAGTTTGGACTCGTCACGGCCAGAACATGCGCGGCACCGCACTGTATCTGGCGGCGTGGCCGGAGTTGGGATCGCGTAGATAGAAAAACGTGGGCAATGCTGACCACCGCCTTGGTTCGTCATCGTCAAGGCTCCGCTGCCGTCATCCGAGTACCGTCGTCCGAGTACCGCGTAAGACCTCGCGATTGTCGGCGCAGTTCACATCATCGCAGCGACACGCAATAACTCATATTCCGTCGCTGCGACGGCGCGCATTTCGCCGTCGATCATGATCAGATCAGTCGCGCTGGCCGCATCGACGTCAATGACCAGCGGCGGCAAACAGCCGAGGTGATAACGCACGACATCGCCGACGACGCGCAAGGTGCGAATGCCGCCAACTTTATGGGCGGCGGCGGTCGGGGTGACCCAGTCGCCGAGGACTTGTAAACATTTGCGGTGGCCGGTGTGGCCGACGACTTGGGTGAGCCCCGGCGGTAGCGTGTGTGGGTGATAGCGGCGTGGCGCGGCTTGAAACTGTTCCCACATGGCATCGGCGCCAGCACGGTCGGGGTTATTCGGCCGATGAAACAACATGCCGCCACTTTCTTGATCACTTGAGGTTACCAGCAACGGTGCGAGATCCAACGGCACCCGTTCGCCGCGCAGCCAAGCATCACGGACGCGGGCGACGCGCTCATGCAAAAACCGATTGAGCGCCGCAGCGACGGTGGCGGGCGACGCGCTGGCATCAAGCCCAAGCATGGCGACCTCACGGCTGGTCACACCAGCATGGGTAACCAAAGCGGCCCGGCCATCGAGCAACGTAACCGTTGCGGCCAACGCAACTCGCCCAGCGAGAAGTAACTGCATCAACTCGTCACGCTGTTCCACGGTAAATGCCGAATAATCGCGGGCCGCGTAACCGATGGTTGGAATCATGGGAAAGTCGCGCCGAAACGCCGCTTCATTGGCTGCCTCAAATGCCCCGTTGGCGCCTTGTTCCTTGTTGTAAAGCGCGCGGGCAGCCACCTGCGCCGATTCAAATGCAGCGTTGCTGGCAACCTGCATCAGCTCCATAACACGCACAGTATCGTGGTTACCCAACAAGACGGTGCAACGGCTGCGGGGTTGGCCGGTTAGCCAACGCAGGATCGCAAGCCCTTCGGCTGCGACATCTCGGGTGTTGTCCATGCCATAGTCAAAATGGTCGCCAACCGAAATCAGATGGGCATCGTCGACGATATCGCCAGCTTCATTGAGCAGCTGATGGTGCGCCAGCACTTGTTGCAAGTGGGCAAACGGCACTTGTGGATCGCCCATGACAAACGTTCGCATGGAGCAAGAGTACCGCAGGTTGCCGCGACCTGCGCCTATTCGCTGGTGCGCAACACTGGCAACCGCACTTTACCGCCACTGAGGATCGGCTGCGCTGCGGCATGAGCGGTGCGCGGTGTGGATACCGATTTCGGACGAATCGATTGATCGCGCTCGGCCCAGGCTTGGGCAACTTCGCGATCGAGCAGATGCGATGGGCGGACGTTGCGCAAAGCATTGGCCATAACGGAGCGCACATTCGGATTGTCTTTTTCAAGAGTTGCCAACAGTGCGGTCATCGCATCGCGCTTGAGGCCGTCTTGCGAACCGCATAAGTTGCAAGGAATGATCGGAAAGCCAATTTCGGTGGCCAGTTCGGCAATATGAGCTTCGCCGCATTCGATCATCGGGCGAATGACTTCGAACCGATTGTCGTCGGTCCGGTAGCTCGCGGGCATGGCTTGCATTTTTCCGCTGTAAAACAAATTGAGCAAAAAGGTCTCTAACGCATCATCACGATGATGGCCCAAGGCAATTTTGTTGCAGCCTAAACGCTCGGCGGCGGTGTACAAAATTCCGCGCCGCAAACGCGAGCACAGGGAGCAGTAGGTTTGTGCGCTATCAAGGTGCGTGGTGACCACCGAGTAGGTGTCTTCGGACAAAATCTCAAACGGGTGCCCAGAATTTTGCAGATAGCGAGCAAGGCTAGCGCCGTCGTAGCCGGGTTGCTGTTGATCGAGATGCACAGCGATCAACTCAATCGTAAACGGCAACCGTGGCATCAGTTGATGCAACAAATGAAACAGCAGGTAGCTGTCTTTGCCACCAGACATCGCGACCATGATGCGGTCACCAGGCGCCAATAATTGGTAGTCCTCGCAGGTACCTTTGACCTGACGATAAAGGTTCTTTTCCAATTTGCGCGCCGATTCAATCATCGCCGACGGTCTACCTGATTTGACGGGCGCGGTCTACCGTTACCTCATAGGCTTACGCGGCGAAACCGCCAGCCCATCAGCTACCAAGCTTGAACGTCGAGCGCACCGCAAGCACCAGACTGGCTACCAGCAACAACCACCACACCATCCGGGCAAAGCGCTGACCGTCAAGCCGCCGATGCACTAACTCCCCGAGCCAGGTGCCGGGCAACATCGCTGCCGCCAGCGTCGCACCAAGCTGCCAGGTTTGGGCGGTGTATTTGTGCGCACTTAGATAGTTGGCAACCAATGCACAATTGAGTGCAAACCACAGCACCGCCAAGCTAGCGCGAAACGCCCGTTTGTCGGGAATCACACGGCCGACGACGTAGACAATCATTGGGCCACCGGTCGCAAACAGCCCATGTATCAGCCCACCCGTGAGCAAAAAGCCCCACCTGGTTGGCGTCGCAATCACGCCGACCGGCATCACGCTATGCGCTAAGCGACGCAATTGCACCACCGCAAGCACTGCAACAAAAACCGCAAAACCCAGCTGCAACCACACCGACGCTGCAATATGAAACAACGCCAGGCCGGCGATCACACCGACGACGACCGGCGGCGCAACGGTTCGCAGCAGCGTTGCCCACGCAATATCGCGCCAGCCGGCCGCCAACAGGTACGCTGACAGCGCCATATTGATTGGCACGAACGCCGGTAACAACGCATCGATCGCGAATAATTGCGCGCCAAGGCTCACCGCAATGACCGTGCCGCCAAAACCCATCGCGCCTTCGGTGGTGAACGCCAGTAGGCCAATCACAGCTAACAACGCCAATGCAACCGGTTCACTCACAACATGATCACGAAGCGATGGGGCTCGCCGCGCCGGGCCCAGCAATGCCACGCCGCAATCGATCGCGACTGCGCCATTCACTGACTGGATCGCGTGGATGCACCGGGCCATCAAACGTCAGTGCAAACGCTGCATCAAAATCGGTGGTGCCGTGGGTCCGTACGAAAACCGTTTTGCGATTGTAAGGTAAAAAGAATAACAAGAACGGAAAAAAGTTCTTCACGACGACGATGTCAGCTTTCCAAATAGCAAGGCCGACTTCTTTGTAGAACGACGGCCGCATCACCATGGCCGGGCCTTGGGTAATCACGATCCGCAAATGGTCCACCGCCAGGACGATACCTTTAAGAAACCCAGGGCGCTCATGGTGCGAAACAATCGTGCCGGTCACCGGCAGCGGCGAGCAGCGCGAAGGATCCAGTTTGCCACCGATGGACAAACTAACCACTGCGCCGTCAGGTTGCGCCCACAACTGGTCGATAGCGTCCGGGTCCCGGACGGCGGCATAGGTCAACATACCTTGGCCTTTTTCAAGTAGCGCCTTGAGCAAGTGGGTCGAATCGCCAGGTGCGCCAGCGGTGACCACGTCTGACGCATCGGACATGGTAACAACGCCAACTTTGCGCCGCCAGCTCGCCGAGCGGGCGACAGCGATCCCGGTCGCAGCGTCGGAAAATTGCGGCGGCTGCTCATGCCGGCGTTGCCAGTTCATTTCGGCCAGCTCATCGGCTAAGCGTTCGGCCAAGTCGCGATCGCGATTGGTCACGGCAACGGTGGCCCAACCCAGCGCGGGGTCGTCGTTCCATGGATGCACCATAAATGTCGACATCGCGAGCACGTCGCGCATTTTTTCCATTTGGTTCATGCGGCGAAACACCGCACGCATTGGCGCCATAAAATCCAAGGTTTTGCCACCACCCAAAATCACCGGCAAGGTGCGCCAGGCTTGCACTGGCTTGATGTCGCCACGCAGCATGCCAATCAAAATGTCGCCAGCCTTGCGTCCGCAGCGGGCATGATCGCGATGCGGATTGGTATGATAGCCAACAATGGCGTCGGCCGCTTCCATGCGCGCCTTGGTAATGTTGCCGTGCAAGTCATGCGTGGTCACCACCGGCCCGCCGCCAATGGACCGTCGCGCCGACTGCAATAACCGGGTCTCCGCGTCGGGAACGTTCACAACGCCCATCGCGCCATGCAAACAAACGTAAACACCATCGATATTGCCAGCCGCCCGCAGGCTATCGATCATACGTTGTTCAAGCGTTTCGAAGACATGCGTCGACAACGGTCCACCCGACGACGCCCACGCCGAAAAAATCGGCACTGGGACAAATTCACCGTTGCTATGGCGGGCAGCGTCGACAAACCCAGCGAGTTCGGCGCGCTTAAAAAAACCCTTTAACTCGTGACCACCCGGACTTACCGACCGCAGCAATTCGTCGCCTACAACATAATGGCTGTTTTCAAAATCGCCCAACGTGGTTTGCACCGGCGACAACGCGTTCGACTCTTGCATGATGCGGACAAACGCGATGCGCCGAGTCATCGAGTGCCTCGCGCTTGCCGCGTTGCCCGTCGTTGCCGCGAGTAAGCATCAACCCGGGCCCGCACGGCTTCGACTTTATCGAGCGCACCTTGAATTTGCTCGCCATATTTGCTGAGCACTTTATCGATAAACCCGTCGCCACCTTGGGTGACATCGGGCATCACAACGCCTGGTGCGTACATGTTGGCCATCACACCACGAATATTTGAGGCAACCATGCCGCCCATTGGAATTTTGGCGGCCATGCCATACATGGGCGCTGTGCCACTTTTGGCTAGGTTCGGATTACTCCGTACATCCGCCACCGCCACCCGTAAATCCGCCAAATAATCGTCGACGATTGCCAAATGATTGGCCGTACACGTAAGGTGAATGGCAGTCGGTTTGTGCATCCGATCAACCGACCAGCCGAGCGCTTCCAACCGATCCGCAATCGCAAATGTATCGAGATTGCCAGCGTTAGGGGCGACGCACCACGCAATGATGGATGCGTCGTGGTGAGTCACCATCGTGAGTCCCTCAATCGTCGAGATGCCTTTGGCTAGTTGATCGGCCGCTTGCGCCGCCCTACCTGCAAGTTCACGATAGCCATCTTGCCCAATACTTTGCAATGCCACCCACGCTGCTGCGATAGGGCCACCGGGCCGCGTGCCGATCAGCGTTGGCGATGCGTAAATACCGCCGGGAAAATTGGTTTCGACGAAGAACTGAAACTTCATCGCATCCATTGAGCGCCACGTTAGCGTCGACGCGCCTTTGCCAGCGTACGCGTACTTGTGCAAATCGGCAGAGATCGAAGTCACACCGGGCACTCGAAAATCCCACAACGGGATGGGCCGGCCAAGTTGTTCCAACCAAGGCAACACAAAGCCGCCGACACAGGCATCAACATGCATCGGAATGCCATGTTCCATGGCCAACGCACCAATCGCTTCGATCGGATCGATCACGCCATGCGGATATTGCGGCGCAGAAGCCACCAAGCCAATGGTGTTGCGGCCAATCTTGCGCTTGAAGTCATCAACGTCGGCCCGCAGCTGATCATCTAGCGCGGCTTTGCGCAGCTTGATGCCAAAATAGTGTGCGGCTTTGTCGAAGGCAGGGTGGATCGAACGTGGCACCACCATTTCTGGTGAACGAATCCACGGCTTCTGCTTGCGTGCACGGTCACGGTACGCGGCCATCGCGACCAAGATCGACTCAGTACCGCCACTGGTCACCGTGCCGACGGTCGTTTCAGGGCCGTGAAACAGCGACGCCGTCATTTGGACGATTTCGCTCTCCATTCGTTTGAGGCTTTGGAACGCCAATGGATTAAGCAAATTGGCGCTGGCAAACATCGCGTGGGCGCGCTGCAACAATTGCTCGTGCGCATCACCAGCGTGATAGACCAACGAGAACACCCGGCCGTGACGCCAGTCGGTGTCGTGGCCTTTCATGTCGGTCATAGTAGCGAGTAGCGAATCGGCCTGATTACCCGTCATCGGAATGGCCAGCCGATTCATCGACGACCGCCAAACGTGCCTTCGAACTGCAACGAAAATGTATTGTTCACGCCATCACCTTTGATGTTCGACGGCGGTGCCGTGATGCTGTCGTTGATGGTTGGGATATTGTAAAAGTAGCGGAGGTAACTTGCACCCAAGCGATAACGACCCAGCGTGTAGCGCACACCGCTGTGGATGCCGTAATGCGAAAATGTTGGTTGATCGAGGGTGACGGTTTGTTTTGGTGCGGGGGTTTGATCCCAGTGCGTCCCAGCCATCAGCTCAAGATGCGGCACTTGTGGCAAATCGTGGACGCGCATCCCGCCTGAAATCTGATAAGAATCGTTGTAATTTTTCACGGTGACAAGTTCACGCAGCAGGGCGATACCTTTGATTTCCGTGCGCTGCTCTTTGTACTGGCGATACAGCCAGTAACGAAAATCAACGCCGACTTCAACATTGCGATGCACATCAACGTTGCCGCCAAGATTGAGCGTCCATGGAATAATTTGGCTAGTGCGCTGCAAACCTTCGAGGGTGTCACCTGGCACAAACGCATCGTCGCTGTACGTAACATTCACATCGCCTTCGAGCGTGGCATCGACCCGGCCGAACAGCGCGGCGCCGAGCGAAATCTTCGAGGTCGGTTGATACAGGGTGGAGAGGCTCCATACCGGCGCCCAACCGCTACCTTCGAGCTGCAACTTGGCGCGGCTACCGATGGTCTTACTGACATCGGTACCGTCAGGCAAGATTGGATAAAATAGCCGTTCGCCCTTAATTCGAAAATTGATCACACCCAACGTAGCGGCCACCGTCAGGTCACGGCGCGGCTTGTAGGCCACTGCCGCCGATACTTGCGGCGCGACAATATAGCCATTGATTAAGTGGTAACGAGTTACGGCGGCACGATCAAATTTGGCGCCAGTGGCATTACCCACAAATGCCCCGATACCAAGCCATAGTTTTTCCGGTTTGACTTCAAACGTGGCGGCCAACATTGGCAATACGGCCATCGCGCGCGTCGGCTTGACCACAGGATAATAGCCATCAGCACCCGGCGAGATGTCGTCGATATATTTTTGACTCTGGTCCCACGGCAGCACGTTAAACTCGGTGTTGATCATAGCTAAGCCGCCAGCCACATAAACGTGGGTGCCGGGTAACAACGACATGCCCGCAGGATTGTGCACCAGCGCGCTCGGCTCGTCGGGCCGACCAATCACCGCAGTCATCGCAGTACGACGTGTGCCGAATTCGATAATGCTAAAACCACCTGCGTGGGCGAGCGCCGGCATCGCCACCGACGCAGTCACACACACACCAATGATGAGAGTCTTCACGCCAACAAAGCAAGTTGCCATACGCGCGAGATTGACCTTAAAACGCGGCGCTTTGGAAGCGAACAATTGACAAAGACCGAATGTATCGTGTCGGCGCGGTTTGGCGCTAACCAGCACCGCTTTGACAAAGTGTCAAAGCTGCTGGTTAGCCTCGATCAAACAAGGGACGTTCCCGTCCCTTCTGCCGACGACAAGTCGCCGGCATTCAACCCACCACGCGTTACTCGCGCGGGTTTCAGGGATCATTCATTTGCCGTTTCTGGTTAGCTTACTTCGGTGGCATACGCAGCGAACCGTCGAGCCGAATCGTTTCGCCGTTGAGGTAACCATTTTCAATAATCGCCGCAACCATCGCGCCGTACTCCATCGGATTTCCGAGCCGTTTTGGGAACACCACATCGGCAGCCAAGGCCGCACGTTTTTCTTCGGGCAGTGCGCCTAGCATCGGTGTGTCAAAAATCCCGGGCGCCAACGTGACCACGCGAATACCCACGGGGGCCAAGTCGCGCGCGGCGGGCAAAGTCATGCCAGCCACGCCGGCCTTGGATGCAGCGTAGGCAATTTGCCCGACTTGACCATCAAACGCCGCGACCGATGCAGTGTTGATGATCACGCCACGTTCACCGTCAGCGAGTGGCTCATTTTTTGACATCGCCGACGCGGCCAAGCGCAACACGTTAAACGTACCGATCAAGTTGATTCCGACGACGGTGCGAAACAATTCAAGATCATGCGGTTTGCCCGTGCGATCAAGCGTCCGCGACGCCCAGCCCACGCCAGCGCACGACACCGCAACTCGCAACGTACCGAGCTTGCTTGCTTCGGCCAACGCTGCCTCAATTTGCGCGGGGTCGGTGACATCGGCTTTTGCAAACGCCGCACCGGCACCGAGTTCGGCGGCCAGCGCTTGGCCCTTGGCTTCATCTCGATCTACGATCAAAACGTTGGCGCCACGCGCAGCAAGTTGGCGAATCGTAGCGGCGCCTAAGCCCGACGCACCACCGGTGACAAGTGCAACAATTCCTTGGAGGTTCATAGTCGCAACAAGACACTGCGGCGTTGCCACCGTCAAGGCATCGACCGACCGATTACTGCTCGTCGCAAACGTAACCCATGCGACCGTAGACCCCGAGTTCGCGGGCGATGAGATACGTGTTGTCCTGCGGACGCAACAGCGTCAGCGCCGTGCGTTTTTTGCCCTTGCGCCAGCTCGCAGAATTAGATTTAGATTCGGTGATAATTTTGAGCTCGCCTGATTTGGTTGCAAAAATCTCACCCGCGCTGTCGCTCACTACATTTTTCATCGGTAATTGCTTCATCGCACCTTTGATTCCGACAAAAACTCGAAAGCCTCGGTTTTCATTTTCGTCGCGGATACGATCGACGAAGTAATAGATGCCATCATCATCTCGCGCCAACACATGCGCCGTGCGGTCGTGTAAGGGCTTGCGAAACACGGCAGTGGCTATCAGTTTTTTTGCTTTGGCCGGCGGTACCAGCTCAAGCACAACCGGTCGCCCGGAGCGACAGGTGAGGAGCACGACACCTTTTTCTTGGATCAGGCCGGCGGTGCCGTTTGCCCGGGCTCGTGGGGCCCACAGGTTGGCGCTCCAATCCGGGAGTCGGACACTCGATGTGATTGCTGCCTGCAAATACATCTCCTTGCCGTCACCGACGTAGATCCGCATTCTATCGAGGCTTTCACCGACCCCAGGCAAGCTAACGACATACAAATTACCGAACGAATCTTGATACACCGACGCTGCAGCCAAACTCTCGGCAGTATCGGTCACGGGAATTTGGCTTGATGGCGATGGATTGGCATCACCCGAAGCTGGTGCAGCGAGACTCAGCCCCGTGGCGCGTAGCAACGCTGCCACAACGAACATCATTTTTAGTACGTGTCGCACAACGTCCCCAAAAATCCGTAGATGCCGAGGTCGCGAAAAATCAGGTGCGACTCCATGTACGAATCCAACATGATGAGCTCCGTCGCTTTGCCTTTGGCATACCAGGTAATTCCCTTGGTCTCCGATGCAACGGTACTGGTGACCAATCGAATCTCGCCACTCTTGGTGCTAAACACCATACCTGCGGTATCCGACGCGACATCGAGCAACGGTCGTTGCTTCATTGAACCTTTGCGGCCCACAAACACCCGATAACCAGCCCCACCAAATTCGCGGCGCAGCGCATCAACATAGTAGTACGTGCCGGAAGCGTCGCGGCCGAGGACCTTTGCCACTCGATATAAAGGTGACGTGAAGAATTTGGCCTTCGCTAAAAATACCGCACTATCAGTTGCTGCCATCGGCGTAAACATATCGACTTTGTCATCGCCGCAGTAGCGTTGAAATTCCGTGGCACTTTGCCGAGCGATGGAACCACCTCGGCCGTTGGGAATCCTCGGGGCCGAACTGGTGAATGACCAATTAGCACCGTCACGCGATCGGCTGTAGACCAGCTGCTCGTACATGCCGCCTTCGGTACCAAAAAACATATTCGATTCTTTGTTGTCGGGAAACGCAACCACAACTTCTTGGTTCGGATTAACCAACACCAGCGGTGTGCCTTCGATTTTTGAAATATCAACCGGCTTGACATATTTGGCGTCTTCGTTGAATTTGGCGCTGACTTTAGCCTTGGGCGCAGCCCAACCGTCGCCATACGACGCTGCCAGCGCCACGGCACAACTCAACACCATAAGCGCTCCAAACCGAAACCTACTTGCGTTCAAACGTGCACCCATAGCCTTCATCATATACGATTGTCGTTGTGAATAATTCACTGACTCGCGCCGGCTTGGAGATTGGCGCCACGATAGCCAATACCTACACAATTGAAGGATTGTTAGGCAAAGGCGGTATGGGGTCAGTGTTTCTGTGCAGCCACGCCCGCTTGCCGGGCAAACAAGTGGCGATCAAGGTGCTGCACACCGAAGTCACCAACGGTGAAGTGTTAGCGCGGTTTCGCCGTGAAGCCGAAATCGCCTCCAAGCTGGGCCACCCTAATATTGTAACGGTGCTTGATTTCAATGCCCTCGACGACGGCACGCCGTATCTAGTGCTGGAGTATCTGGTTGGTGAATCGCTTTGGGATCGCATGCGACATGGCGCGTTGCCCCTAGAATTTACCCTTTCGCTGACCCGTCAGGTTGGCTCGGCACTAGCCGCTGCACATCGCGAAGGCATCGTGCATCGGGATCTCAAGCCGCATAATATTTTTCTGGTCGCCACCGAAGCCCAGGGCCGGCACAGCGAAGTGGCGAAAGTGTTGGACTTTGGCATTTCAAAAATCTGCGGCTCGGCAACGGTGCAAACCCAAGAAAACACCATGTTGGGCACGCCACAATACATGTCGCCAGAACAAGCCTTGGGTCGGCAGAACGATGTCGACGGCCGTGCCGATCAATTTGCGTTAGCCGTGATCATCCACGAAATCCTGACCGGGGTATCAGCGTTTCCGGGTGCCTCGATTCCGGAGGTAGTTTTTAAAGTCGTTTACGAAGAACCCGCAGCGTTACTACAAAGTGCACCGTCGACACCACCTCACGTAGTCGCCGCACTGGCTCGGGCCATGCGCAAAAATCACAATGAGCGATTTCCAACGATCGAAGAATTTGTGCAGGCCTTAACCGGCGAAGCCCTGGCGCAAAACCGCAGTGGCCGTAAGCCATCGGTGACAGCGCCCGACGCGATGGCCATGACAGTAGACTCAGGCAATCACGGCCCGGCGTTTGGCGCAGCCAACACCACCCCCGCGCCACTACCCACGCCGTTTCCGAGCCAGAGCGTACCTGACGCCGCACTTGCAAGTGGTGCAACGGCGGCCGTAGTTGCGGTCGCAGCAGTCGTTGCGCCAGCGCCGAGTTCGCCAACCAGCGAGTCCATTATCCTGATCGGTGACACCACCGTCGCTGCATCGCGCAAGCGCATCCCATTGTTCGTTTTCGTTGCTGCTGGGCTAGCCTGTGCGGCGCTAATCGGTGGGCTCGTGGTAGCCCGCAATCGCCATGCAACTGCGCCGACCCCGGCGACCGTGCCGGTGGTACAGCGAGATGCTGTACAGGTTGCGGTCACGCAAGACGCGGCACCGACACCAGTCGATGCTGGAGCGCCTGCTCCCATTCTAGATGCTGCACCGGTGGCAAAAATCAGCGATGCGCGCCCGACTAAAACCCCACCCGCCAAGCCCCCCGACGCAAAAGTTACGATTCCCGACGAACCAAGCGACGAACCAAGCGACGATCCAATTCGTGAAAAACTTCGGTTAGCCAAGCAAGCCTTTGCATCGGGCAAATTCGACATCACGAGAAGTAACGCTTTGTTTGTAGTTGACGCGCCGAGCGCCAAAGCTAACCAACGCGCTCAGGCAATCGCGATGCTGACAACGATAGAATGCGAACGCGGCAATCTCGGCCAGGCCAATGATTGGTTCCGCCGATTGCCAGCGAAGGGGCCACTCCACAACAGAATCAAGAAGATCTGCGCCGCCAAAGGCACTGACGTTAACTAGGTAATCGAAGGCGCGACGATTGTCGCGAACGGGTTTATAGGTCGGCCGCCAAGCATGCACATTTGGCAACGCCATCGTCGATGTTTTGTCAATTCGGCAAAGGCCGCGAGTGTGTGTTGCGAATTGTTACAAGGTGTTGCAGTGCATTGCGACGGCACCCGGCTCGAACATGCGCAACGGTATGAAACTGCGAGACGAGCTTGCATAGGTGAGCCTATCGCGCGGATGACGTGACGACCAGGCGCAGCGTCGAGAACGTGGCACGCGCTGTGCAAAATCTCCGGTATGCTGCACACGCTCCACTCGCCCGCGACTTCGCAAGCTGTCACCAAACCGGCCCACCATCGGCAGCATGCCGTTGTGCCCGATGCATCCCTGGATGGCACCACGCGAGGCGCAATCGTCGACGACGACTACATCCTATTTGAAACCCTTGGCCGCGGTGGCATGGGCGAAGTCCGACGCGCTGCCGACCTCAAACGTGGGCGCGTGGTCGCCATCAAATCCATGCACCGCTCGTTGGCATGTAAGCCGCAGCTGGTTGCACAATTTCGCAACGAAGGTGACATGGTTGCCAGCGTGTCGCATCGCAATGTGGTGACGCTGCTCGGTCGTTTTGACCAAGCCGACCGACACTACTTGGTCTTTGAACATATTCGTGGTCGGTCGTTGCGCGATTATGCCGCC
>JAYWHS010000469.1:0-3842 GCA_043777635.1 Kofleriaceae bacterium
GGTTAGCCGACCTGGTTAGCCGACCATGACGGTCGAGAGGTGTGCAAAGCGCGCGTAGATCAGCTCGACTTCGCCAATTTTAACGTAACCAAGCGCCGCCGCGTTTTCATCCCATTCGCTATTACGGCCTCTTTGCGCCCAATGCAAAACTCCGCGCACTTGCGTGTGCCCGGTGCGGGCGTTACATCGGAGACGTCACCCAACGTGAGGCGGAACGTGAGCGGATTGCCAAGCTCTGCGACGCGACAATGGAATTTCGTGATGCGCCCGCCAAGCGCTGTGCGGATAGCTTTATTTTGCGCCTCTCTTTTGCGCCCTGCGAATCTTGGTGAGTGCGGGTATAGGGCCATCGAGCATCGTGGCTTCGCGATCAATATTGGTTTACAAGACACGCAGCACCTCGTCGAACATGCCGGCTTTTGACCACCGATTGAATTTGTTGAAGACGATTTTTCAAAGTCCGAATTCTTGAGGCAGGATCCGCCATGGCACGCCGATGAATTTTGCGCTGCTTGCGGCGTAAAAAGCACCGGCACCAAAATCGAAATCACATGTTCTACGTTCAAGTGTTGATGTCGCTGCAGGTATTGATGCAGGTTTTGGCCATGACGTAGAAAAGTCGAGCGTCGTCTAATGTGCCGAAATCAAACACCTGAACAATATATGGGTGATTGAGCTGCGCACTCGTCTTTGCTCGGGTAGTGAATCGCCTTGGCAATTCTTGAATATCTGCGAGTTCACGCCTACGTATTTGATCGCCACCTGCTTTCCAAGCGCTCGGTGTTGGCCGTGATAAGCTCGGCCCATTTTAACTGTTCCAAGCAGCGCAGCGTAGGCTGCCGACGTTCAGCGAGAAAATCTTCACGCTGTCAGAACAATCGAATAGCTGGTCGATTTCCATACCCACAAGATGCGGCGATATCAACAAAACCGTCGTGTGCGATTCCTTGCAAACGAGCAAAGGAGTGCTCACGCCGCTGGCGACCACGGTGTTTGAGTTTGCGATCAGGCGAAACGTGCGCGCCAATTTGGACTATCACGATACCGTCGAACATCACGCATACTCGGTGCCGTAGCGACACGCGAACGTGTTGCTATGGGCACGAATGGATGCCGCCAGTGACTACGTCTCTGTCGATGGCGCGCATGCCACCGACAACAATCGGCTCGTACCGCAGGCGCGCAGTCGTGACATCGGTGGGAGCACAACCAGCGATGCGCATCGATCCTCCCTGCGCAACTTGAACATCGGGCCTACCGAACCCTGTATTTTTGTACTTCACTCCATTGGATTTTCGCGTTTGGATGTCCTAGTGTCATTGTCGCAGCCGTTTATGACCTCTGCCCGTATCGTCACGCAAACGCCGCCTCTAAGCCACGAGTTAGGCTACTGGTGGCTGGCGCTGGCTTGTACCGTTGTTGCCGTAGGCATCGACGCAGCTCAACGTGGCTCGGTGCTTCTCGACCTGGCGTTTGGATTTTGCGGACTGGTGCTGCTTGGGCTCTCGACCCGTGGCTATTGGTCGCACGCTCGCTCCATCACACTGCACATTATCGTGGGCATGGCGATCTTGGCGTACGCAACGAGATTCGGCCCTGAAGAGCACCTATCGCCGCTCGAACTTGGAGTTTTACATCAAGCTCAAAGTGCCTTCATCGTGGCCGGCGTGCTTGGCGTTGCGATATACGGTGGCAAGAAAGGTCTCGCGCTCGGGCTCGGCGTGGCTGCGTTGTCGCTGCATCACGCGTCGTCGGAACTAATGGCCTTTGGCCTGTGTGCGGTCCTTGGCTTGGTGGGCCTGGTTCTAAACACTTCGATGGCTCGCCTCACTCAAAGCGGTGCAAACTCTGAAGCGCTTGCCCTTCTTGACGGGCTGACCGGACTGCCCAATCGTCGCGCCGCCGAGAGACAATTCGACACGTATCGCGCCCTTGGAAAACGCAGCACGCCCGAAGTCTCCTTGACAATTATGGCGTGGGATCTCGACCGCCTCAAAGCGGTCAACGACAGCGAAGGCCACGCGAGTGGGGATCGCTACATCATTGAGTTTTGCGTGGCGCTTCAGAGAGGTCTGAGAAAGGGCGAGTTAGCGTTTCGGATTGGTGGAGACGAGTTTCTCAGTTTTCATCTGAAGCTTGAGGACGGCGACGTGGTGGCCAAGCGGGTACGAATGCACTTTAACTCAGTGTCTGTGGGCTGGGCCGTCGAGAGTGCAGATGGCGATACCTTTGACAGCTTGGTGCGCAGGGCCGACCAGCAGATGTACCAAGACAAGGCGTCTCGGAGAGTTGCCTCCGCCAAAGGCTCCTGAGGACTTGTGCATAAATTACTACCCCTTCTTTGGGTCAGCAATTCATTTACAAGTCCTAAGCCTAACCACGGGTCCCGCGATGCTCTCGTGAAGAGCAAGAGGCTCGGCGTCGCTGCAGGACCATTTGCCGCCCCTCCGTCGCTGCGGCCGACCGTGCTAGCCTCGGGCGCGTTGTTGCGTTGCGGTGCCCGGCCTGCGTTCGCGCACAATCAAATCGAGCAATCGCCGCCCGTCGAATTTCGGCGCCGGCTCGCCGCGCTCATTCTGCCGCCGGGTTTTCACACCATTCGATACCTCGGCCTTTTCGTTCGCCATTTGAAACTCTAGTCACTCGCGCGCCCAAGACCCAGATACGCTCGACAATTTCTTGCGCGCCATCGACAAGCCGACAAAGCCGCCTCCTCGCGCGAAAGCTCGGCCGCCGCAAACTGATCTGTGCCGACGCCAGCGATCCATTTTTACTCGGCGCTCGTCGAGCCTAGCCGCGCTTTTACCTGGTAGTAGTTGGCCTCGATTTCGTCACACTTTTTCGCGTTCAATCACGGCAGTCCCGGTCGTCGCCGCACCACCAGCACTACCATCCCAACCTTTTCAATCTTTGGCCCCATGGATTTCTGCGTTTGGAAGTCTTATGCTCTAGACAATGTTCGATGCGAAGCGAAGGCGAGGGTGGATGGCGATGCTTGTCGTCATCGCGGGATGCGGAGGAGGTCAGCATCCGATCGAAAAACTGGAATTCCACTCCGGCTGGTACGAGTTGCAATTCGCTAGCGGGAACTTGACCGCGCGCCGCCCCAATGGGGATGCTTGGCATACGAGTCTCAAAGACAACAGTGCCGCGTTCATCGGTGGCCTCGGTGGCTTAGTCATCGGCAATCCGATCATTGGTGTGTTCGCTGAGGCAATGAGCAGCCCTGGCGGCGATCCTCTCGCGCCCGCTCCATACGTCGAGTTGAAGGTCGAAGGAGAAACGTATCGCATTGCCCCTGTTGGACGGACATATGCACCATCCTGGGACCAGCCGATCGCGATAGATGCCCGGAAGCGAACCGGGGCGGAGCGCGTGATTCTTCGGGTGCGCGATGCCGTCGACAACTCGGTCATCGGCCAGGCTGAACTCAGCCTCGCCGAGCTACTGGCGAGGCCGACGCAAACGATAACCCACATCGGCTCAGGCGTGGCGAGCCTTGATGTCGTGGCCAAGCCGATGCCGCCTCGCCAGTCCGCTAGCTTCGATCTGGTGGTCCCTGCGACTATGACGCTGGAAACGCTGACGGCGCACGGCGCGGATGGCTGGCGCCCAATTCCCGTGTGGAATGGCGACACCATCACCGTCAACGCATGCGGCTCGGTCTGCGCAACCGGGACCAAATGCTTCGGCCCCGACGGCGAAAACTCTGGCCGATGGACGAGCTACAATTACGACCTCTTCAAAAAGGCTGCGCATGTCTCGCTGGTCGCGGTCCACCCGGGCGGCGGTATGGCGGTCGGTTCGAGCGGCACGATCACGGTGGCGCAATCGGGGCGCAT
>JAYWHS010000470.1:0-3841 GCA_043777635.1 Kofleriaceae bacterium
CCGAGCCAGTTGATTTGCGCTCGTCGCGTGGGCCCGGAATGAACCACTTGAGGTCCTTTGAACGGGGCGCTCTTGACACTCATTCACAGTCACCTGCTATCTTGGTGGTGGCCGGTGCCCGCCGCTTCCGTGCCCCGCCCTCATACTCCGCAGAACGCACTTCCTACCGTCGAGCCATTAGTCCGCAAGTCCGGAAGTCCGGAAGTCCGCAAGTCCGCAAGTCCGCAAGTCCGCAAGTCCGCAAGTCCGCAAGTCCGCAAACCGGACAATGTGCGCTGATGGTGTGAACGTAACGAGAATCTGGTGACGCTCAGCGAGCTTGACAGGTCGCGTCGCTGCTATGACCTCCGCCCTGGTGCGTCGCCAGTAAGGCTCCGTAGCCGTAGGCTGAGTACCGTCGGCCGAGCGCCGAGTAAGATTTTGCGATTGCAGTGGATTTTCTAAATTCTCTTACGTGGCTAACGTTGGGCTTGGCCCAGAAACTCCGCCAGTGCTTGATTCACTGCCGCTGGCGCTTCGAGCGACGACGAATGGCCAGCGCGAGGAATCCGCACCAAGCGCGCACCCTTGATTGCGGCTACAATGCGCTCTGATTTGGCTGGCACGGTAGCGACATCTTCGTCGCCGACGATGACCAGCGTTGGGCAGATGATCCGACCCAGCTCGGGATAGATCGCAGTGCGTTCAATCACACCGTTGACCGCGCGCCAAATGCTGCGCTGGTTGCTCGCTACCATGGTTTTCCAGTGCTGCACGTCGGCGCGCCTTGTCGGATCGTCGAGGGTACTTTTTGCAACTACAATTTTCATCACGCGGCTGGTCAGCGGAGCCACACCGATCACGCGGGCAGCCGCACTCAGGCCGCGATAGCGCAGCATGTTCTCGGCCGGCTCGGCATCGGCCGAGGAATCCAACACGGTAAGGCTGCGCACCAAATCGGGTCGGCGCGCTGCGAGCCGCATTCCAACAAAGCCGCCCATGGATAGCCCGACAAAATGCACCGGCCCGACGTTGAGTGATTCAATCAATGCAACCGCATCTTGATAAAGCAGCTCGATACTGATGCTGCGCAGATCGCTGGCGCCACTGCGGCCTTGACCGCGATGATCATAGGCAACACAACGATAGTTCGCGCGTAGGGCCGCGACTTGCGGTGTAAACAACGCCGTGGAAAAAAGTAAACCGTGACTAAACACAATGGTCGGCAGCGCCGTGCGTTCGCCAGCACCGCTGACGTCAGTGTCTTCAACCCAAAGCGCGGTATCGTTGATTCGCTGTAGTGCCATCGGTAGACGACGATAGCTCACTCTGACCGATTTTTTTGCAGCGCGGCGTGGGAAAAGCTGAAGGCAACACGCGCACTGCGCTGACATCATCGTATGGTGCGCCACGAGGGGCTGCGCATGATCAAACTTCATCATCTCGAACGCTCGCGATCACATCGCGTTATTTGGCTACTCGAAGAGCTCGGCGTGCCGTATGAAATCATTGAATATAAGCGCGATGCCAAAACTATGTTGGCACCAGCGAGCCTGACAAAAGTTCACCCGTTGGGCAAATCGCCGGTGATCACCGACGGCGAAAGCACCGTGGCGGAGTCTGGCGCAATTCTCGAATACTTGGCAGAACACTACAATGGCAGCAGCTTGGTGCCTGCCATCGGTACGTCAGCGCACCAACGCTGCCGCTACTTTATGCACTACGCAGAGGGTTCGTTGATGCCGCCGCTGCTGATCAAGTTGATCGCAAGCAAGATCCGTAGTGCACCGGTGCCGTTTTTTGTACGGCCGATCACCGGCAAGATTGCGGGCAATCTCGAACAAATGATTTCAACCCCTGCATTGGCCAAGCATCTGGCATTTCTCGAAGCCGAGCTCAGCAACCGCACCTGGTTTTGCGGCGACGAACTGTCGATCGCCGACATCCAGATGAGCTATCCGCTGGAGGCTTTAGCAGCCCGCGGCGGGGCCAGCAGCCAGACGCCGAACATTTTGCGGGTCTTGCACGCAATCCAAGCACGGCCAGCGTATCAACGCGCCATCGTGCGCGGTGGACCAATGATGATCGACTGAGCCCCCTGAAGATGTTTATCGTCGAGAAAACCTGATTTCTTGAACGAATTGAGTGCTTTCCAAAACAAACGCGTCCAACGTTTCTCGACGGTTCTGCTCTGCCAAAGTTGATCACGCTAGGGATTTCCTCTACGTTGAGTGACTTCGGCGTTTCGTCGAACACTTATAGGGGAGAGATACATGCGACAGTTCGTTAAAGTTACGAGTGTGGCTGCAGCCTTAGGGCTCGCTGGCTTTGGATTTATTCACGCAGCGAAGTCCGCTGACCACATCGATTCGGCGTCCGTCGAAGCCGATCCTTCAGCCGACATCAATGACGTGTACAGCTGGGTCGACGGCGCCAACATGGTGCTGGTTATGACGGTAAGTCCAGTTGCGACAGTGACCTCAAAATTCTCCGACCAAGTGAAATACGTTTTTCACACCAAGAGTGGCGCAGCATTCGGTGCCACCACGACCAACTACGACATCATTTGTTCGTTTGATGCAGCCCAAGCGATCCAATGCTGGGGCGGCACCAACGAATACGTCAAGGGCAGCGCCAGCGCAGCCACTGGCCTGACTAGCATGGACGGCAAATTCAAAGTTTTTGCCGGCTTGCGAGCTGATCCATTCTTCTTCAATTTGGCCGGCTTCCGAAACGCTGTGGCGTCTGTGAAGTTAGCGGCGGCAGAGCCTCCTCCCAGAAATTTGGTATTTGATGCCGCAGGCTGCCCAAGAATCGACGCAGCAACCTCTGGAGTGCTCGTCACCCAACTCAAAACCAGTGTCGACGGTAGCGCACCAGTTGACTTCTTTGCCAATCTTAACACCCTGTCGATCGTAGTTTCGATTGATAAAACCCTGATCAACGCTGGTGGACCAATCGTGTCCGTTTCGGCCGCGACCTACAAATAGTCCTTCACACTACGAGATCAGGAACAACACTATGAAATCCAACATTCAATCTATTCTGACGGCGGTTGCCCTAACCGCTACGTTTGCTGCTTGTAGCGATTCCGCAGCTACTGTTGATGCCACCGTTGTGATCGACGCTGCAAAAATCGATGCGCCATTTGTGCCTCCAGCGCCACCAGCGCTCGGCGCTCAAGTTGACCGCTTCGGTCGTCCAGCCGTGAACACGGCGCTCAACAACACCTTTAACGGCAATGCCGCTGCGGCCACCGCAGCCAAAAACTCCTACAACGCTGACAAGAACTCAGCGACCTGGGCTGCCACCTACAAAGGCGAAATCGCTGCCAACCTAGCGATTCTCGATAGTCTCGACACCAACTGTGGCAACCAATTGCTCGCTGCAGCGTTGCCAGTCACCGCTGCTCGCTACGGCAACTTGGCCACGGTGCTCGCCGACGACCGCCAATGGGTCAACAGTGCATCCGCATCCTGCACCCAGTATCTCGCAGTCGAAGCCAACGCTGTTGGCATCGCGAACACGGACTGCGGTGGTCGCAAGCTAGCGTATGACGTCATCGACACAACCTACTCGGTACTTGCTATGGGCATGCTCAGCGGCGTCACTGACGGCATCGCTGCGGTCGCTGCCAAGACCAACGGCACCACCTTCCCGTACCTCGCTGCTCCACTGTGAAGTCAGCGTCGGACATCAAGCGTTTGATGTCTGTCTCCTTGCTAGCATGGGCGGGCTGGTTGGGCGCAACGAGCGCTTCGATCAGCTGCCAGGATCCGGCGCCGGTAAAGCATCAACCGACGCAAACCGTCGACGATGTGGCGGGGCGTTCGGATCCTTTTTTGCTTCACCTGCTGCGTTG
>JAYWHS010000471.1:0-3836 GCA_043777635.1 Kofleriaceae bacterium
CGCAATCATTTGCCATGATTCGCGGCGGTCACGTTGATTTGGCGATCTTGGGCGCGATGCAGGTTGCCGCCAACGGCGACCTCGCCAATTGGGCTGTGCCTGGCGGCAAAGTGATGGGCATTGGCGGTGCCATGGACCTAGCGTCCGGTTGCCGGACAGTACTCGCGATGATGCAGCACACCACCAAAGATGGTGAGCATAAATTGGTAGCGTCGTGTACGTATCCGCTGACGGCCGCCGGTGCAGTATCGCTGGTGATTACCGAACTTGGTGTGTTTGCGCCGACTGCATTGGCAGAGGGTGGCTGTGGCTTTCGCGTGGTTGAACTTGCGCCTGGAGTCACGCGTGACCAAGCGCGCACGGCAACCGGGGCAACGTTGCTGTGGGCGGAGTAGGCGCAGGGAGCTTAGTGTGTGGTAGTGCAGCGCTGTGATGCAAGATCGTAGAACTACAGCGCGCCTGACTGCCACCCTCCTGGTGCTCAGCGCAAGTTTGGTTTTGAGTTGTGCTGCGGCGCTGCCGCCTGAGCCGACGCTTTCGGATGCACGCCGCGCTCAATTTCGCTGGGATGATTCGAGTCTGCAGCAATTGCAGGAAGGTCTTGATGTGCTCAAGCAACGCTGTAGTCGATGTCATCGTGCGCCGACACCTGACTCGATGACCGCTACGTCGTGGCCCGCGCAAATCGACGCCATGCAAGATCGCGCCGGCTTGCCAGCGGCCGAGCGCGTGATGCTGGAGCGCTACTTGATTATCGTTGCCGACCGGCCGTCGTTGACTACGCCGTCGACGACGAAGCGTGACCGCACTGGATATCGCCAACCGGTTATCTCCTCACCGCCGGTGCGACAGGTGCCAACTTTCCGTCCGATGCGCTAACTCGTCGCAGCTATTTCATGTTGTCCATACCAGCGACTTGCGTGCCACCTTTGGCTTTGCAATCTGCTTCGGTTGCATCGATCCAACCTTGGCCTTTACAGGCGTTTTGCCCAGCGCAGCTGCTTTTAGCGGCGGTGCATAGGCTTTGACCTTTGCACTCATTGATCCCGCCGCAGTGTATTTTCTTTTCGACTTTTTCAGCCGCAGTCGGCGCTGCAGCGGTTTTGTCACTGTCTTTTTTACATGCGCCAGCGAACAAGCTCGCAGCAGTTAGTGCGATTAGGGTGCCTTGTTTGATACTTTCCATGCTCAGATTATGCCCAATCCTAGCCTCCTTGGCGAGCCGCTACGTTCGGTCGCGTCGATTTGCCGCTGGCGCACCGTTGCGATCATGCTGCTCATTGGCCCAGCGATCAGCGGTACTGGCTGCGGCGATAACGGTTACATCAGGCCGGATGGCACCGGCGTATGCGGCACGATCGAAACAGCGGAGCCGCTGGTCGCTGGCGCTCATGTTCCGGTTTGTTCGGCCGTGACCTATGCCAGCAATCCGCCAACCTCGGGCCCGCATTATCCCAACTGGGCCAAATACCAGGCGTTCGCTGCCCCGGTGGGGCGGCCATTTTGGGTTCATAATCTTGAGCATGGCGCGATTGTGATTACCTACAATTGTCCAGACGGGTGCGCGGCCGATGTTGCCGCGCTGCAGGTGATGCTGGCGACTCAACCGGCTGATGCAAGTTGCGGTGGTAGCGTACGCAATCGCTTTGTCATAACACCTGATCCATTGCTCGACGTACGGTTTGCCGCCAGCGCGTGGGGGTTTGCCCTGCGCTCCGATTGTTTCGACCTCACCGCGCTCGATGACTTTATATTGGCGCATTATGGCCGTGGCCCCGAAGACGTGTGTGCCGACGGCATCGATGTGCTTGATCCTCGCAATGAATTTCCTGCAAATTGTCCGTAACCCGGTAAAAACTAGGTCGACCGGTGCCGACCCACGCGGTACACTACAGCCGTGACGTCGCAGCGTTGTCGCCCCCGTACGTTAATGCTGTCATTGTCGGCAGTGGCCGTCATGGTTGCACATGGCGGCGCTCTGTTGGTTGCGAGCGCTATGAGCAATGGCGGTGCCGCGCATCGGCCGGCATCGCCCACTGTGGCAGAACCAGACTTCGAACCCGACGAGGTTGCGGTGTTTGAGTCGTGCGGTGCCGATGCGGCGCTGGTTGCCGCTGCGCGCGCAGCGTTGTGTTTTGCGCCGTGGCAACGCGAGGATCTCGACGCCATAGGTTGCAGTGCAGAAGTCTCAACGCAATGGTCGCGCGACACCGCTGAATGCTCGGCACCACTGCAAGATACTGCGCTGAGTTTGATGAGCGCTGAAACCACACGCAAGATCAAAGAACTCGACCCTGAAGAACTTTTAGCAAAGCCGCTGCCAACTCCAGCCGAGCCACCTACACCGGTTGAACTACCAGTGCAACTTGCGATGCAACCGCCGCCACCACCTCCGCCCGCAGCGCCAGCGCGGCCGATGCAAATTGTTGAAACCGTGAATTCGAACACCGCAACGGAACCCGAGAACACGCGTTTTTTGTCGGAAAACAACATCAAGGTCGACAAACAAACCGTAGCGCGCGGCGCGGTGAACGAGCCGATGATTGCCAAACCGCAAGCGCCTGAGTTGGTAGCAAGCAAAGATCCACGCGAGGCTTCAGTTCGCGAAAATCCACTCGATCGGCCGATTGGCAGCAATGTGAATGCGCCGGATTCGCCGGGGCCTCTCGCTATGCGTACGCCAGGTGCCAAAGCCCCATCGGCAACACCGCAAGAAGCAAAAGTGCGCGGTGCAATCGCTGGCACTGAGGGCCGGGTAGGTGATGGCGCTGCGGCCAAGCGCGGTGATGGTGCGATCACGCAACCGAAGCGCGACCAAAGCGAACTAGCCCCGGGGCAAGCTGGCGCCGGTGGTGGTGCGCCACGGGTGCTCAATCTCAAACCCAGCCAAGCCGTGTTAGATCGAGTTACTGGCGGTGGCTCGGTTGATCATTTGGAAGATGTTGAAAACGGCGCAGAAACTGCGCTCAACTCTAAACGTTGGGTCCATGCCAGTTTCTTCAATCGCGTGAAGCGCCAGGTCGCACAATCGTGGCAACCCGGGACCGTGTTTGGCCGCCGACATAGCAGCAGTGGGATGGATAAAACCTGGCCAACCGAAGTGCGCGTAACGCTGCGTCCAAATGGCGAACTCGCCAGCGTAATTGTCGTCCAAGGTTGCGGGCTGCAAGAACTTGACGATGAAGCGATGCGGGCGTTTCGCGCTGCCGGACCGTTCCCCAATCCGCCGCAAGAACTGGTGAGCAAGGGCGTCATCGTGTTTGAGTTTGGCTTTTTCTTCGAGGTTGGCGGCTCGCGCACCATGTGGCGGCAGCTGTAGCTATCGTATAATTACTATTCCGTTATAGCGGACACAAAGACTCTGTGGCAGACTGCCGTCATGACGACCCATATTTTCGACGACAACACGCGTAGCGTTGGCCGCACTCCACTGGTGAAAATTCGTCGAGTTGCTGACGGTGCCGGGGCGACGATCTTGGCAAAAATTGAAGGCCGTAATCCGGCGTATTCGGTGAAATGCCGGATTGGTGCATCCATGCTGTGGGCCGCCGAGCAACGCGGTGAGCTGACGCCAGGCATAGCTATTCTTGAAGCGACCAGCGGTAACACCGGTATCGCATTGGCATTTGCTGCGGCATCGCGCGGCATCGAATGCGTATTGACCATGCCGGAGACCATGAGTATGGAACGGCGAAAAGTGTTAGTCGCCTTCGGTGCAACGTTGGTGTTGACCCCAGGCGCGTTAGGCATGAAAGGCGCGATTGCCAAAGCCGAAGAATTGGCAGCGACGGAGCCAGCGCGATATTTGTTGATGCGGCAGTTTGAAAACCCAGCCA